>JADGHN010000041.1 GCA_019683875.1 Clostridia bacterium | reverse complement strand
TGCTGAAGTACACCACGATCGGCCGCGCGATGCGCGCGATGGCCGACAACTCCGCGCTCGCGTGGGTGTCGGGGGTCGACGTCGACCGCGTCGTCACGTGGACGTGGATCCTCGGCGGCGGCCTCGCGGCCGTGGGCGGGGTGCTCTACGGCATGATCCGGCCGATCGACCCGAACATGGGCTGGTTCCTTCTCCTGCCGATGTTCGCCGCGATCATCCTGGGAGGCATCGGCAACGCCTACGGCGCCGCGGTGGGCGGCGTCCTGATCGGCATCATCCAGGAAGCGTCCGTCATCGTCCTGCCGGCGGAGTACCGGCTGGCCGTCGGCTTCCTCGCCATGATCGCCGTGCTGCTCACGTACCCGCGCGGGCTCTTCGGGGAGCGATCCCTCACATGAGCATGCTTTTGGGGTACTTTGCCGGTTTTCTCACGAATGTCGTCATCTACACCCTTTTTGTCATCGGCTTGAACCTCCAGTTCGGGTACACGGGCCTCATCAACTTCGGCCACGTGGCCTTCCTCGCCGTCGGCGCGTACACCGTGGCGATCCTCGTCACGCACCATGCGCCGATTCTCCTGGCTGTCCTCGCCGGCATGGTCGTGGCGGCCGTGTTCAGCTTCGTTCTCGGGTACCCGGCGCTGCGGCTGCGGGACGACTATCTCGCCATCGTGACGATCGGCTTTGCGGAAGTGCTGCGCATCTGGCTCAACAATGCGTCGTTCACGAACGGTCCGGAGGGGATCGGCGGCTTCGACGTGCCGCTCGGATGGCTTCCCGTCTCGCACGACGCGTGGCGCTGGATTTATCTGATCCTGTGCGTCGTCGTCGCGGGCGTCGTGTTCGCGGTGGTGGAGTACTTGGCGCGCTCGCCGTGGGGGAGGGTGCTGAAGGCCATCCGCGAGGACGAGGACGTGGCGGTCTCCCTTGGAAAGAACATCGTCTCCTACAAGCTGACCGCCCTGGCGCTGGGCGCCGCCATCGCCGGGTTGGCCGGCGCGCTCACAGCCTTCTACTACCAGTACATCAACCCGCACAACTTCGAAGCGACGATCACCTTCGAAGCGTGGACCATCATGGTGCTGGGCGGCATCGGCAAGAACTGGGGCGCGGCGCTGGGCGCGGCGATCTACTTCGGCCTCTACACCGTCACCTCGGAGTTCACGAGCTCGCCGATCGGGCCGTTCAGCACCGACCAGCTGGCTGCCCTGCGCATCGTGTTGATCGGCATCATTCTCATCCTTCTCATGATCTACCGTCCGCAAGGCATCCTCGGCCGGAAGGAGGATCTCGGCCTTGACCGCTGACCTCCAACGTTCCGTTCCGAACCCTCCGGCCGCCGGCGGCGTGATGCTCTCCGTCCGCGACGTGCGCAAAGTCTTCGGGGGATTCGCCGCAGTCGACGGCGTCTCGTTCGATGTCCGCGAGGGGGAGATCGTCGGCCTGATCGGACCGAACGGCGCCGGCAAGTCCACGCTCTTTCAGGTGATCAGCCTGTTTCAACCGGCCACGTCCGGCCAGGTGTTCTTCATCGGCGAGCCGCTCATCGGGCGGCCGCCGTACGTTCCGGCGCGGCTGGGTCTCGTCCGCACGTTCCAGATCACGCGCGTGTTCTCGCGCATGACCGTCCTCGAGAACCTCATGTTCGCCGCGCCGCGCCAGCCGGGCGAGCACCTCGCGAACGTGGTGCTCAGCCCGCGGCGAGTGCGGGCGCACGAGGCCAGCGTGGCCCGGCGCGCGAACGAGCTGATCGAGTACTTCAACCTCGGCCGCGTCCGGGACCAGTACGCCGGCGCCCTGTCCGGGGGCCAGCGCAAACTCCTGGAGATGGCGCGGGCGCTGATGACCGAACCGCGCATGATGCTCCTCGACGAGCCCATGGCCGGCGTGAACCCGGCGTTGAAGGAAGAACTCCTCCGATACATCCTCGACCTGCGGGAGAAGGGCATGACGTTCCTCGTCATCGAGCACGACATGGACATGATCATGCGCATCTGCGACCGCATCGTGGTCATGGCGAACGGCAGGATCATCGCGGAAGGCGATCCGCCATCGGTGCGGCGCAACCCGGCGGTCGTCGACGCGTACCTGGGGGGTGCCTGACGTGGAAGCGCACGTGAACGCCGGCGCGTCGCGCGAACCCCTGTTGGAGGTTCGGGACCTGTATGCCGGCTACCATGACCTCGACATCCTCCAGGGCGTGAACCTGCGCGTGGAGCGCGGCCAGATCGTCACGATCATCGGTCCCAACGGCGCGGGGAAGTCCACGCTGGCCAAGGCGATCTTCGGCCTCGTGCGCGTTCGGCGGGGCGACATCCGGTTCAAGGGGACGAGCCTCGCCGGGGCGAAGCCTTCGAAGATCGTGCAGAGCGGCCTCTGCTACGTGCCCCAGGAGAGGAACGTCTTTCCGAACCTCACGGTACTGGAGAACCTGCAGCTGGGCGGCTACCTTCTTCGCGGCCGCTCCGAGGGGCGGATCCGCGAGATGTTCGAAACGTTCCCGGTCCTGTATGAGAAGCGGCACCAGAAGGCCGGCGTCCTCTCTGGCGGCCAGCGCCAGATGCTGGCCATGGCGCGGGCGCTCATGCTGGATCCCGACATGCTCGTCCTCGACGAGCCTTCGGCAGGCCTCGCCCCGAACGTCGTGGACCAGGTGTTCCAGCAGATCCGCGACATCCACCGCGCGGGGAGGACGATTCTCATGGTGGAGCAGAACGCCCGCCGCGCGCTCGCCATGTCGGACTGGGGCTACGTGCTGGACATGGGCCGCAACGCCTTCGACGACGCGGGCGAGCGGCTCCTCGCGAACCCGCAGGTCGTCGAGCTGTACCTGGGCACGCTGGGGGCGGCGCAAGACGCCCCCACGGAGGAGGACGGCGCCACCTGACGCCGGGGGCGCGGGTGGACGCAGGAGGCGCGACACTGCCGGGCCCCTGCCCTTGGCCGGGGCCCGCGTCGTGAAATGGGGGAGTGGGACATGAAGGGCGAACCGTTTCGGATCAAGATGGTGGAACCGATCCGCCTCATCGCGCGGGACGCGCGGGAGGCGCGCCTCGCGGAGGCCGGGCTGAACGTCTTTCTCCTGCGGTCGGAGGACGTGTACGTCGACCTGTTGACGGACAGCGGCACGGGCGCCATGAGCGACCGCCAGTGGGCGGCGCTCATGACGGGCGACGAGGCCTACGCCGGCAGCCGCAGCTTTCACATGCTGCGCGAGACGGTCGAGGCGATCACCGGCTACCCCTACGTGCTGCCCACGCACCAGGGGCGCGGCGCGGAACGCGTCGTGTTTCCGGAGCTGATCCGGCGTCCTGGGCAGTACGTGCTCGGCAACATGCACTTCGACACCACCCGCGCGCACATCGAGCTGGCCGGCGGGCGGCCGGTCGACCTGCTCACACCTGAGGCGGCCGACACGACGTCGCCCTTCCCGTTCAAGGGCAACATGGACGTCGCGGCGCTGAAGGCCTTCATCGACGAGCACGGCGCGGAGTCGGTCGCGGCCATCGTGTTGACGATCACCTGCAACTCGGCCGGCGGGCTGCCGGTGTCCCTCGCCAACGCCCGCGAGGTGGCGGCCGTCGCGCGGCAGCACGGCATCCTCCTGCTCTTGGACGCGGCGCGTTACGCCGAGAACGCCTACCTGGTCCGGGAGTGGGAAGAGGGCCAGGCCGGAAGGGAGCCCCGCGCCATCGCGCGCGACTTCTTCGACCTCGCCGACGGCTGCATGATGAGCGCCAAGAAGGACGGCCTCGTGAACATCGGCGGGTTCGTGGCCGTGCGCGACGAGTCGCTGTACCTGCGCCTCGCGCCGCGCGTCGTGGCGTTCGAAGGGTTCCTGACGTACGGCGGCATGAACGGGAGGGACATGGCGGCGCTCGCCGTCGGGCTGGAGGAGGCGCTGGACGTGGCCTACCTTCAGCAGCGCATCGGGCAGGTGCGCCGGCTCGGGGAACGCCTGCGCGCGGCCGGCGTGCCGATCCAGTATCCCGTCGGCGGGCACGCCGTCTTCGTCGACGCCGGCCGGATGCTCCCGCACGTTCCGCCGGAACAGTTCCCCGGCGCGGCGCTGGCCGCGGAGCTGTATCTGGAGGCCGGCGTGCGCGCCGTGGAGGTGGGCACGCTGATGATGGGGCGAGACCCGGAAACGGGAGCCGAGCGGCGCGCACCGGCGGAGTTCCTGCGGCTCGCCGTGCCCCGGCGCGCGTACACGGACAATCACCTGGACGACGTCGCCGAGGGGATGGTCGCGGTGCTCCAGCGCGCGTCGAAGGTGCGCGGCCTGCGGCTCACGTATGAGCCGAAGGTGCTGCGGCACTTCCTGGCGCGTTTCGAATGGGCGGATGCCCGGTGAACCGGGGCGAGGATCTGCCGTTCGTCCAGCGGGCCCTGCGCGCATTGCGGTGGGGGCTCGTGATCAGCGGCGCGGCCCTGCTCCTCGACCTCGCCATCGTGCTGATCCGCGCCCACGGCCTGGACCTGCGCCTCGGGTCAAGGGTGGCGCTCGACACGGCGGCCGTGCTCCTTGTGGGCGTGATCGCGTCCTCGGGCGCGCTGTACCGCGGCCCGCTGCGCCTGGACACCCCCGGGGCCCCCGCATCGGGATCGGCGCCCGCGGACGACGCCGAAGACAGGGAGCAGCGCGTGGGCGCGGAGCTCCCGGCGGCCCTGACGTTCGCGGCCATCGTGCTCGGTGTCGTCGCCTTCTACCTGGACGCCGTCACCTTCCGGGGATAAGCGCGCGACCGGTTTCGCGGTATACTGCAGGACATGGTTCAACTTCGCAACGTGGCCATCATCGCGCACGTCGACCACGGCAAGACCACGCTCGTCGACGCCATGCTGAAGCAGGCGGGCGCGTTCCGCGCCAACCAGCCCGTCGGCGAGCGCGTGCTCGACTCGAACGAGCTCGAGCGCGAGCGCGGCATCACCATCCTCGCGAAGAACACCGCCATCCACTTCGAGGGCACGAAGATCAACATCGTCGACACGCCCGGGCACGCCGATTTCAGCGGCGAAGTGGAGCGCATCCTCAGCATGGTCGACGGGGCGCTGCTCGTCGTCGACGCCGCCGAGGGCCCCATGCCGCAGACGCGGTTCGTGGTGGAAAAGGCGCTGCGGCAGCGGCTGCGCCCGATCCTCGTCGTGAACAAGATCGACCGCATGGGCGCGCGTCCCCGCGAGGTCGTCGACCAGGTGCTGGAGCTCTTCATCGAACTCGGCGCCGATGACGAGCAGATCGACGTTCCCGTCCTGTACGCGGATGCCCGCGCCGGCGTGGCCATGACGGACCTGCCGGGCGACTACCGCCCGGCCGGGCCGGGCCACCCGGCGAGCGGCATCCGGGGCGACATGCGCCCGCTTCTCCAGGCGGTCGTGGATCACATTCCGCCACCCCCCGGCGATCCGGACGCCCCGGTGAAACTTCTGGTGACCACGCTGGATTACGACGAGTACCTCGGGCGCATCGCCATCGGGCGCGTGGCGCAGGGGACGCTGCGCGCGGGGCAGGCGGTGGCCGTCGGCCGCGCGCCGGACGCCATGCGTCGCGCGAAGGTGGCCGAGCTGTTCACGTTCGGCAGCCTCAAGCGCCTGGCGGCGGAGGAGGTGCCCGCCGGCGACATCTGCGCCGTGGCAGGCATCCCGGACGTGGCGATCGGCGAGACCATCAGCGACCCCGGCGACCCGGCGCCGCTGCCACCTTTGGAAGTGGACGCGCCGACCGTCACCATGACGTTTCTCGTCAACGACAGCCCGTTCGCCGGGCGGGACGGCGCCTATCTCACGTCCCGCCACCTGCGGGAGAGGCTGTGGCGCGAGGCCGAGCGCAACGTGGGCCTCCTCGTGGAGGAGACGGACTCGCCGGACGCCTTCCGCGTGTCCGGGCGCGGCGAGTTGCACCTGTCCATCGTCATCGAGACGATGCGCCGGGAAGGGTACGAGCTCGCCGTCTCCCGCCCGCAGGTCATCTACCGCGAGCAGGACGGCCGGCGCCTGGAGCCGGTCGAGGAGGTCGTGCTGGACCTGCCGCAGGAGACGGCCGGGGCCGTCATCGAGCGCCTGGGCGCGCGTCGCGGCGAGATGCAGTCGATGACGCCGCTCGGCGACGATCGGGTGCGCCTCGTCTACCGCGTCCCGGCGCGCGGCCTCTTCGGGTTCGCCGCCGAGTTCACCACGCTCACCCGCGGGTACGGCGTGATGTCCCATACCTTCGCCGGCTACGAGCCGGAGAAGGGGCCGATCCCCGGCCGCAGCCGCGGCAGCCTGGTGGCGTGGGAGACGGGCGTCACGACGGCGTACGCGCTGGAGAACGCCGAGAAGCGCGGCACGCTGTTCGTCGGCCCGGGCGAGCCGGTCTACGCCGGTCAGGTGGTGGGCGAGCACGCCCGCGAAGGCGACCTGGAGATCAACGTGTGCAAGAAGAAACACGTCACGAACATCCGCTCCAGCACCGCCGAGGAGTCGGTGCGCCTCACGCCGCCGAAGCGTCTCTCGCTGGAACAGGCCCTGGAATTCATCGCCGACGACGAGCTCGTCGAGGTGACGCCGAAGGAGATCCGGATCCGCAAGCGCCTCTTGGACCGTCACGCCCGGGAGCGCGCGCAGAAGGGGTGAGGCGAGGCGGAAGCGGTGCGATGGGTGGGACAGGCGGGAACGCCGGGGGGACGGGCGCATAGGCTGGATCAGTCCAACCCTGGAAGGGTGTTGACCGATGGCACTGATCCCCCCGGAACAGCAGCGCCTGCCGCGCATCCGCTTCCTGCAACCGCGTCCGGACGCGCTTGTGGCCACGGGTACCGGCCGGGCGGGGCAGGTGAACCCGATCTCCGCGGCCCAGGGCCTGGTGATCGCCGTGGCCGTGACGGCGCCGGTCGGGATCCTCCCGGTGCGCCCGGGTCCTGTCGCCTCGCCCCCGGCGCCGCCCGCGCCCAACCCCAACTTCCCGACGTTCACGTTCACGTACGATCTGCCCCTGATCACGCCGTCCGGCGCGGTGATCCCCGCGGGAACGAACCTGGCCGCCCTGTTCCAGTTCGCGGGCTCGACGGGGCTGGCCGACGGCTTTCTCGAGGAGACGACGTTCGTCTGGTTCGTCGGCGGTTCGGTGCCGCGGGAGGCCAGGACGCTGACGATGACCGCGCGCATCGCGGACATGTTCGGGCGACAGGCGGCGGGCGAGACGAGCCTGACCGTGGAGCTCGTGCCGATCGCCGGCGCCGGCTGGACGTCCCCGCCCGGCGAGGCGCAGTGACCCCCGTCCATGACCCGTGGAACCCTCCCGGCCTGGGATCCTCGAATTGGGGAACAGTATGGCCAGGCGCGGAAGGGGAGTTCGGCGTGACCAGGAACCGCCTCTATTGGATCGCGTACATGGCGCTCTTCGCGCTGATCGTGGGCGTGGCGTTCTACGTGACGGCTCAACGTTGAAGGCGCCGGCTCCGGCCGGCGCCTTCCGCGCGCTCTCCGCTGGCGGGCGGGAGAGGTCCATTGAGGGCGCGCGCTCCCGCCGTCACGTTTCCCCCGCGGCGCCCGCGGGGCCGAGCCAGGTGACGTCCTTGACGATCCACTGGCCCCGGCGCGCGTCCGCGTGTCCGGCGGGCGCGGTCAGCGTGACGGCGAACGCCTCGCCGCGGAAGCTCGCCGTGGCCGTCCTGCGGACCGTCTTCTTGTCCGCGGACGTCTGCGCCGGCCCGAACGTGACCGTGTCCGGCGCCAACCCGAGCGCATCGCGCGCGGCCTTGAACGCGGCTTCGGCCGTCGGCTGCGGCTTCACGCCGTAGCTTGCGGCGGGAAACGCCCCGAGGCGGACGCCGCGGTCGCCTTTCTCGAAGTGCAGCCGGATCACGACGTTGGGGACGCTGCGGGCGATGCGCAAGGCCAGCACCGGCCGTCCCGCCACTTGCGTCACGATGGCGTCCGGACCCGGCTTGACGAACAGGACGTCGACCGTGGCCGTGCCGTCGTCGCCGGCGCTGGCGCCCAAGGGCTCCAGCGCGTACCCGCCCGTCATGCGCATCCCCGCGGTGACGACGACGTCCGTGCGGCCGTCACCCGCGAAGGCGCGGGCGCCCGCACGGTCCCCGAGCTGGTCCAGCCACTTTTGCGCCTCCTCGGACAGCGCGTCGACGCCGACCGCTTCCGCTTCGAGCGCGTGCGCCGGCGCCGCGTGGACGTCCCGCGCGATCTCCGCGGTGCCGCAGCCGGTCAAGGCGAGCACGGGCCACGCGGCGATCATGAACAGGACGATACCTCGGAGGCGCCCCCGCGCCGGGGTACGACCGGCGGCTGTCGGGTATCCGCACGACATTTCCCAAGCTTCCTCCTCCCGTGCGCCCGTTCGGACGGAGCGCGGCGTCCGTTCGGATCCTCCGGCTCGGATTCTCCGACGCGCGACGGCGGGACGAAGTTCCCTCGGCGCGAGCACATGCGCCGCGAGGACCGGCGGGCGAGGCGAAGACCGTGGCGCTACCCGCGCAGGCCGGGCACGCGCATGCGGGCCATCCGGGCGACGATGGGATGCACGAGCCACTCGCTCGCGGCCACGGCTGCGGACACGAGCAACGCGCCCTCAAAGGTGTACGGCCGACCGGCGTCGACACCGTCGATCAGCATCGGGCCGAACCAGAGGACCACGTACGCGAGCAGGAAATCGGCGACGATCGCGGTAAGGTTGCCGAAACGCGAGAGGATGAATAGGTCGCCGAGCAGGAAGGTCACGACCGACATGACGAAGCCCAGCAGGACGACGTTCATGATGTTCGTCCCGCCGCCCTTGGCGAAAAACGGGATGATCATGCCGATCGCCGCCATCTGCCAGACGAACTTGAGAGCCCAGAGCAGAACGAGCATGGCGCGACGCCTCCCGCGCTAGTTTGCCGAGGACCGGCGGGGGTCATGCGGTGGCAGGCGCCCGGCGATGACGGGGCGGGAGCAGGAGGAGGAAGGCCAGCCATGGATGTGATCATCCGACCGGTTCGCGTCGAGGATGCCGAAGCGATTCATGAAATGCGCACGCGCCCGCGCTGCATGTGGGGGACCCTGCAGATCCCGTCGCTCACCGTCGAACAGGTGCGCAAGCAGATCGCGGAGATGCCGGACACGATGCACTCGTTTGTCGCCGAGGTTGACGGGCGCGTGGTGGGGCAGATTAGCCTCCACCTCAGACGCGGCCGCAGCGCGCATTGCGCGGAGATCGGCATGATGGTTCACGACGACTACCAGGGACGCGGCATCGGCACGCGCCTGATGGAGGCGATCGTCGACCTGGCCGACCGGTGGCTGGGGCTTCAGCGGATCGAGCTGGAGGTGTACCCGGACAACGAACCTGCCGTGCGCCTATACCGTCGCTTCGGCTTCGTGGAGGAAGGGCGGCGTCGCGCGGCGGCGTGGCGGGACGGCGCCTTCACCGACACCCTGATCATGGGGCGGCTCCGGCCAGGCAGCGAAGCGGCCGCGCAGGCGGGGGAATGACACCGGAGCGGCCCCGGCCCGGCCCGCAAGTCCAAGCGTAAGGAGTGTCCCAGTGGAAGCCGACCTGATCGTGACGAATGCCCGCGTGGCGACGATGAACCCCGAGGCGCCGTGGGCCGAGGCCTTCGCCGTGCGCGGGGGCCGCATCGCGGACATCGGGGCGGCGGACGCGATGGCCGTCTGGCGCGGCCGGCGCACGCAGGTGCTCGACGCTCGCGGGCGTCGCGTCGTGCCGGGCTTCATCGACAGCCACATGCACCTCGTCGGCTTCGGCCAGGCGCTGGCGCGCCTGGCCCTGGCTGACGTGCGCAGCGTTGGCGAGCTGGTGGAGCGGGTGCGGCGTTACACCGAGACGCTGCCGCAAGGTCAGTGGATTCTCGGGCGCGGGTGGGACGAGGCCGCCTTCGCGGAAGGGCGCCTGCCGCACCGGCGCGACCTCGACGCCGTCACCGGCGGGCGCCCGGCGTTGCTCCACCGTCACTGCGGCCACGTCGCCGTGGCGAACACGGCGGCCCTGCGCCTCGCCGGCCTTCTCGGCGAGGGTGGCGAGCCGCGTCCGGAGCGGTACGCGGTCCCGGGCGGCGTCGTGGACGTCGACCCGGACGGCAGGCCGACGGGCATCCTCCGCGAGGCCGCGATGGACCTCGTGGCCCGGCTGCGGCCCCAGGAGGGGGAGGAGGGCCTGCGCGCGGCGATCGCCCGCGCTGCCCTGGAGGCGGCGCGCCATGGCGTGACGGCGATCCACACGAACGACGGCGCGGCGTCCGGGTGGCCGGACCTGGACGCGGTGGCCGGCGCGTACCGCGAGCTGGCCGCGGGGGACGGGCTCCCCGTGCGGATCTGGTGGGACTTTCCCATCGAGCGCCTGGACGAGGCCATCGAGCGCGGTTGGATGAGCGGCGACGAGGAGGTGGGCGGGCGGTTCACGGTGGGGAGCGCGAAGGTGTTCACCGACGGCTCTCTCGGCGGCCACACGGCGGCGCTGTTCGAGCCGTACGCCGACCGCCCGGACACGACCGGCGTGCTGCTGTGGGACGACGACGCGCTCGCGGATCGGATCACGCGCGCGTTCGCGCACGGCATCGCCGTCTGCGCCCACGCCATCGGGGACCGCGCCGCGGAGCAGTTCATCGCGGCTGTCGAGCGCGCTTTCCGGGCCGTCGCGGCCGCCGGCGACGCGGCTTCCAGGGGCGGGCGCCCGCATGATGCCGCGCGCCGTGCCCGCCCGCGCCATCCGGCGGTGTCGCGCCCGCGGCTGATCCACTGCCAGATCATGCGGCCCGACCAGTGGCCGCGGATGGCGAGGCTCGGCATCGTTGCGGACGTTCAGCCCCGCTTCGTGGCCAGCGACATCCCCATCGTGGAGCGGCGCGTCGGGCCGGAGCGCGCGCGCTCGTCTTACGCGTGGCGGAGCATCGCGGCGGCGGGCGTGGCCGTCGCCTTCGGCTCCGATTGCCCGGTGGAGCCGATCGCGCCGATGGACGGGGTGCACGCGGCCGTCACGCGCCAGACCATGGACGGCGAGCCGCGCGGCGGCTGGCTTCCGCAGGAACGGCTCGACGTGACGGCGGCCGTCGCCATGTACACCCGCGGCGGCGCCCACGCGGTGGGCGCGGAGCGGGAGCGGGGGCGGCTGGCGCCGGGGTTCTTCGCGGATTTCGTCGTCCTGGACGAGGATCCGTGGCGCGTGGCGCCGGAGGATCTGCGCCACATCCGGCCCGTGGCGACGTACATGGACGGGCGCGCCACCTACCTGGATCCGGCCGTGGACGCGCCCGACGGCCGCTGAGTCACCAGCTCGTCTCCGGCTGTCCCGGCCCGTCCGGATCGCCGGCGCGCGACTCCGCAGGGAACTCGGCCCGCGCGCCGGCTCGCCAGGCGAGGAAGGCGAGGATCGTCTTGCCGTCGCGGATGTCGCCGCGGCGCAGGGCGCGGTCGAGCTCCGCCTCGGTGAAGAGCACGTTGCGCATGTCCTCCGCCTCGTCGAACGAGGTCTCGCCGGGCGTGAGCGATGTCGCCACGAAGACGTGGATCAGCTCGTTGGAATACCCTGGGACCGGGTAAAAGCTGAGGAGGTACTCCAGACGGCCGGCGCGAAAACCGGTCTCCTCGGCGAGCTCGCGGCGCGCGCCGTCTTCAGCCGTCTCGCGACCCTCAAGCTTGCCGGCGGGGAATTCGAGCGTCTCGCGGTCCAGCGCCGCCCGGTACTGGCGCACCAGGACGAAGCGCCCGTCATCCAGCAGCGGCACGATCGTGGCCACTTCGGGCGAGTCGACGTAATGATGCGTGAACGTGCGTCCCTTGGCCTGGAACGTGCGCGATCGAATCGGCAGCAGGGCGGTCAGTCCCTTCGCGCGGCGTGCGGCCCGAATCCGGGGAGCGCGGGCAGATCCGGCTTTCGGCCGCGGATGAGGTAGAACTTCCTGAAGAAGAGCAGGGTGAACGACAATTCCACGAAGCCTGCGTCCGCGAGCAGGTCCCCGGCCTCCCGCCGGCCGAACGGCTGGCCCGCGCGCCAGCTTCCGAACGGGGAGACCGGCGGCCGGTCCGGCAGCACGGCGCCGTTGCGATCGCAGATGAAGACGAAGCCCCCGGGGCGCACGACGCGGTACAGCTCGTGCATGCGCGCGCGCTCGTCGTCCCAGTCGCCGGCCGAGAGCACGGCGACGGCCGCGTCGAAGGAGGCGTCCGCGTGGGGCAGGCAGTCCGCGCCCGGCAGCGGCATGCCGGTCGTGTCGACGGTCCCGCCGCGGAGCCGCCGCGCGAGCGCGCGCGCGAGCCCCGCCGTGCGGGACTGGGCGACGAGCACGGACGCCCCGCGCGGCGCGACGCGCGCCACCGCCGCCGCCACGCGGCCGTACAGCCACGGCGTGAGAAGCCGCACGACGGCGTCGCGCAGGCGCTGGACGAGCCGCTCTTCCAGGCGCTCCAACGGTTCGAGGGCGCTGCTCGGCCAGATCACCGCGGTGCCCTCCGCTCTTCCAAGTGTTTGAAATTATACAACCCGAAGGAGGCTCGCCGCCGCGTGTCCGGCATCCTGACTGTTCCCGAAGCCGAGGAAGGGGCGCCCGAGTACATCGTCACCGGCAACGAGTGGGTGACGTTGCCGGACATCGAGCCGTCGCAGGCCGCCGCGCTCAGCGTCAACGTGCTGTGGGAGGCGGCCCTGGGCCTCGTGGAGTTCCGTCCCCGCGGGCGGCCGCTCCTCCGCCCGCGGTTGCGCACGGCGCGGGGCGAGGTCGAGCTGGCGTGGACAGCGGAGGTCGTCGACGGCTGGCTCCCGGTGCTGCGGTCGACGGCCGGGCCGTTCACCCTGGAGACGCGATACGTGGCGCCGCCCGGGTTCAAGGGCTTCGTCGCGGTCGTCACGGCGACGCGCCAGGCCGGCGCGGAACCGGTCGACGCGGCGTCCGTGGCCGTGGGCTTCGAGCACGCCTGGGCGCCGCCACGCGCCGTGCGCTTCACGGCGCAGCCGCTCGCGGCCGGATACGCCGTGAGGGTGGATCCCTGGACGAAGGCCGTGCGCGTGGAGGCCCAGGGCGCGCCGGCGCTGGGCATCCGCCCCGAAGGCGCCGGCGGCGAGGGCGGGCGGCTGGCGTGGTCGCCCCCGTGGCCGGAGACGCGCGCCACGGGCGTCGACCGCGCGGTACCTTGGACGGACGGCGAGGCGCACGTCGAGACGGCCTCCGTCTGGTGGGAGACGCGCCTGCGCCCCGGAGAGACGTGCACGCTGGCGCTCTACTGCGGCGTCAATCGCGAGGGCGACGGCGCCGCGCTCAACGCCGTCGACCTGGCCCGGCGGGGGGCGGAGGCGCTCTGGGCCGCGGCTGCGCGGTCGGCGGCCGAGGACGCGCCCGGCGACCTGCCGGCGCCGGTGCGGCGCAACCTGCTCTTCAACCTGCACGCGTCCACGGGCCGGTGCCTCGACAGCGAAGCGAGGATTGCCGTGACGTCGCGCAGCCCGCGGTACTACGTGGCCGCGGCGCACTGGACGCGGGACACCCTTCTCTGGAGCCTGCCCGGCCTGATCCGCACCCGGCCGTCGCACGCCCGGGAGGTGCTGCTGGCCGTCTTCCAGCGCCACGCGCGCCACCCCGGGGAGCACGCCCAGTACCTCGACGGGACCGTGGTGTATCCGGGATTCGAACTGGACCAGCTGGCCGCGTTCGTCGTGGCGCTGGACCGCTACGCGCGTGAGACGGGCGACGGCACCGTCGCGCAGGAGCCTGCCGTGCGGGAGGCCTGGCCGCGGCTCTCGGCGGCCGTGGCGGCGGCGCACGACCCCGACACCGGCCTCTACCGGACGTTCCTCCTGCCGACGGACGATCCGGCGCCCATGCCCTTCGTGACGTACGACAACGCTCTGCTCTGCGTGGCGCTGGAAGCGGCCGCGCGTCACGGCTGGCCGCTCGCGCCCCGGCCGGAGATGGCCGCCGCCGCCCTGCGCGAGGCCATGGAGCGGCGGCTCGTGGTCGAAGGGCCGTTCGGGCCGCAGTGGGCCGGCGCCACGGACGGCGAGCGGCACGCCCTCTTCGACGAGCCGCCCGGCAGCCTGGAGCTTCTCGCGCACTACGGCTTCTGTGAAGCGGACGACGCCACGTACCGCAACACCGTGCGCTGGATCCGCTCGGCGCACAACCCGCGCGCCATCGAGGCCGGGGGCGCGTGGGAGACGAGTTGCGAGCACGCGCCGTACCGGTGGGTGCTGGGCTGGGCGAACGCCATGTGGGCCGGGGCGGCCGCCGTGCGGACGCTGGAGCGCCGCCG
>JADGHN010000040.1 GCA_019683875.1 Clostridia bacterium | reverse complement strand
TGGGGTCGTGGGGGGGGTGGCCGGCGGCCGCGGGTCGCCGGCGGGAGGCGTGCGGGCGTGGACGCCCGCCGACGTGGCCGAACTCGCGGCGTTCGTGGCCCGCGCGGCGCGCCCGCGCCGGCCGGCCGCCGGCGCCGCGGGCGCCACGGGCGAGCGTCCCGGCCCGGCGGGCGCGCGTGTGTGCGGGCTCGTGCTGGCGGGCGGCCGGAGCCGCCGCATGGGACGCGACAAGGCAGGGCTCGAGTGGCGGGGGAGAACGTGGCTCGACCGGGTGCGCGCGGCCGTGGCCGAGGCCACGGGCGCGCCGCCGCTCGTCGTGGGGCGGCGCGGCCCCGCAGGCAGTTTGGTGCGCGATCTTCTGCCCGGGTCCGGTCCGCTCGCGGGCGTCGTCAGCGGCGCGTACGGGACGCGCGCGCCCTGGATGCTCGTCGTCGCGTGCGACATGCCCTTCCTCACGTCCGAGGCCCTCCAGCCCCTCCTTGAGCGCCTTCCCGCGGCGGGCTGCGACGCCGACGCCGTGGTGCCGGTCGTCGACGGCCGGCGCCAGCTGACGTGCGCGCTGTACGCGCGACGCCAACTCCACGCCGCCGTCGCCCGGCTGGCCGAAGGCCGGCGCGGTTTGCACGCGTGGCTCGACGGCCTGCGCGTCGTCGAGGTGGGCGAGGACGCGTGGACCCGCCGCGGCCTGGATCCGCGCATCGCGCTGGCGGATGTGGACGACCCGGACACATGGAAGCGCGTCGCCGGCGTCGCCGCGCCGCCGGCGGATGCCTGAGCCCCGCCGGCCCGCCTCGGCCCAAGCGTTTGCCCCCGTTCCCGGACGCGCATACTAGCGGCACACGGTCGCGCCGCATCGCGCGCGGAACGGGGGTCCTGCTCTTGGCGCAGTCGATCGCCACCGAACGTCTCCTAAGAGACCTGCACTTCCTGAAGCGGATCGACACGTACGGCGGCGGGTGGCAGGAACTGAGCCGCCGGGACCGCACGTGGGAGGACGGGTACCGCAGCCGCTGGCAGCACGACAAGGAGGTCCGGACGACCCACGGCGTCAACTGCACCGGCTGCTGCGGGTGGAAGGTCTACGTCAAGGGCGGCATCATCACCTGGGAGACGCAGGTGGTCGACTACCCGTCGACCGGGGCCGACGTGCCCGAATACGAGCCCCGCGGCTGTCCCCGCGGCGCGAGCTTCTCCTGGTACACCTACAGCCCGCTGCGCATCAAGCACCCCTACGTCCGCCGCGCCCTGATGGAGGCCTGGCGCCGGATCCGCGCGACCGAACCCGACCCCGTCGACGCGTGGGCCAAACTTGTGTCCGACCGGGACACGGTCCAGGCCTACAAGCGGGCCCGCGGCCACGGCGGGTTCATCCGCGCGAGCTGGGAAGAGGCGTTGGAGCTCGTCGCGGCCGCCACCGTCCACACCATCAAGGTGTACGGCCCCGATCGCCTGGCCGGCTTCAGCCCCATTCCCGCCATGTCCATGGCCAGCTACGCGGCGGGTGCGCGGTTTCTCACCCTCTTGGGCGGCGTCATGACGAGCTTCTACGACTGGTACTGCGACCTGCCCATCGCCTCGCCGCAGATCTGGGGCGACCAGACCGACGTCCCCGTGAGCGCCGACTGGTACAACGCGGGCTATTTGATCGTCTGGGGCTCGAACGTGCCGATGACGCGCACGCCCGACGCGCACTACCTCGCGGAGGTGCGGTACCGGGGGGCGCGCGTGGTGGGCGTCAGCCCGGACTACGCGGAGAGCACGAAGTTCGCGGACGAGTGGCTGCGCCCGGCGCCGGGCACCGACGGCGCGCTGGGGATGGCGATGACGCACGTCGTCCTCAAGGAGTTCTACGCCGACCGCCAGGAGCCTTACTTCCAGGAGTACGCCAAGCGGTACACCGATCTCCCGTTTCTCGTCACGTTGAAGCGGCTTCCGGACGGCGACTACGTCCCCGAACGATTCCTCCGGGCGAGCGACATCGGCGTGGAGACGCCGAACGCGGAGTGGAAGCTGGCCCTGCTCGACGAGGACACGGGGCGCCTCGCGGTGCCGGCCGGCACGCTGGGTTTCCGCTGGGACGACAGCGGCCGCTGGAACCTGGAACTGAAGGACGGCGTCACGGGCGCGCCCATCAACCCCCGCCTCACGCTCCTGAACCATCAGGACGAGGTTGCCATGGTGGCCTTGCCCTATTTCGGCGGCGAGGGCAAGACGCTGCTGCGGCGCGGGGTCCCGGCCCTGAGGGTCCGCACCGCGGACGGCGACCGGCTCGTCACAACGGTGCTCGACCTGATGTTCGCGAACGTCGGGATCGCCCGGGGACTGCCCGGGGATTACCCGGCGGACGACGACGACCCGCAGCCCTACACCCCCGCCTGGCAGGAGCGGATCACGGGCGTCCGCCGCGAGCAGGTGATCGCCACCGCCCGCGGCTTCGCCCGGAACGCGGCGGCCACGCGGGGCCGGTCGATGATCATCATGGGCGCGGGCATCAACCACTGGTACCACGGGGACGCGATCTACCGGGCGATCCTGAACCTCGTCCTGCTCTGCGGCTGCCAGGGCCGCAACGGCGGGGGATGGGCGCATTACGTGGGCCAGGAGAAGCTGCGGCCCGTCGAGGGCTGGGCGACGGTGTCCTTCGCCCACGACTGGGGCGTGCCGGCGCGGCTGCAGAACGGCACATCGTACTGGTACTTCCAGACGGACCAGTTCCGCTACGAGGAGCGGACGGCCGGCCACCTCGCGTCGCCCCTGGCGGGCCGCTTCTCCGACCTGCACTTCGCCGACTACAACGTGATCGCGGCCCGCCTCGGCTGGCTGCCGAGCTACCCGCAGTTCAACGTCAACCCGCTGGACCTGGCCGACGACGTGCTGAAATCCGTCCATGCCGGCCGGACGGCGGCCTCCCCGTCGCAGGCGGCCGAGCCCGTGGCGGAGGGCCGCCCGGCCGTGCTCGGCGCGGTGCAGGCCGAGTCGGAGACCGTGTCGGCGGACGACGCCGTGGCAAGGGAAGTCGTCCGGCGCCTCAAGGACGGCACGCTTCGCTTCGCGATCGAGGACCCCGACAGCCCGGAGAGCGCCACGCGCGTGCTCTTCACCTGGCGGGGGAACCTGATCACGTCCAACGGCAAGGGTCAGGAGTACGCCCTCAAGCACCTGCTCGGCACGCGGCACGCCGTGCTCGCGGAGGACGCCGCCTCGCCGCGCCCCCGGGAGATCGTGTGGCGCGACCCGGCGCCCGAAGGCCGGCTCGACCTCTTCGTGACGCTGGACTTCCGCATGTCGGGGAACGCGCTGTACTCGGACGTGGTCCTGCCGGCCGCCACCTGGTACGAGAAGTACGACCTCGGCACCACGGACATGCACCCCTTCGTCAACCCCTTCAACCCGGCCGCGGCGCCGGCCTGGGAGGCCCGCTCCGACTGGGACATCTTCACGGGCCTCGCCCGCAAGGTGTCGGAGATGGGGGCGCGCCACCTGGGCGTCCGCAGGGACCTCGTGACCCTGCCGCTGGCCCACGACTCCCCGGACGAGCTGGCCCAGCCGTTCGGGCGCGTGCTCGACTGGAAGCGCGGCGAGACCGAGCCGGTCCCCGGCCGGACGATGCCCCGGCTGCTCGTCGTCGAGCGGGACTACGGCGCGATCCACGACAGGATGGTGGCGCTCGGGCCGCGCGTGATGGAGCACGGCGTCTCGGAGAAGGGCGAATCCTGGCCGGCGAAGGAGGAGTACGACCACCTGCGCCGCTTCCTGGGCGAGCACGCGCAGGGCGCCGCCAAGGGCTGCCCCAAGCTGGAGACGGCGAGCCAGGTCTGCGAGACGATCCTGGCGCTGTCCGGCGCCTCCTGCGGCACGATGGCCGTCAAGGGGTGGAGGGCCCTCGAACGCCGGACCGGCATGAAGCTGGCGGACCTGGCCGAGGGGCGCGCCGCCGAGCGCTTCACGATGCGGGACCTCACGGCCCAGCCGCGCCGGTCGATCACCTCGCCGGCGTGGACCGGCATCGACGAGGAGGGCCGGCCGTACTCCCCGTTCGTGATCAACGTGGAGCGGCTCGTGCCGTGGCGCACGCTGTCCGGCCGCCAGCACTTCTTCGTCGACCACGAGTGGATGCACGAGTTCGGCGAGGCGCTGCCGGTCTTCCGCCCGCCGCTCGAGCTGCCGCCCTTCGCCGCGCCGTCCGAGCGCGAGGCGGTGCCGGACCGTCCGGAGATCGCCCTCCGCTACCTCACGCCCCACGGGAAGTGGAACATCCACAGCACCTTCTGGGACAACGAGCGCATGCTCTCGATGTTCCGGGGCGGACCGAACGTCTGGCTCAACCACGAGGACGCCCAGGCGATCGGCGTGTCGGACGACGACTGGGTGGAGATGTCAGCCGGAACGGGGTGGTGATGGCGCGGGCCGTCGTCAGCCACCGCCTGCCGCGCGGCATGTGCCTCTACTACCACGTCCAGGACCGCACCGTGAACATGCCGGTGAGCCCCATCAGCCAGGAACGTGGCGGCGGCCACAACAGCCTGACGCGCATCCGCGTCAAGCCCACGCAGATGATCGGCGGCTACGCGCAGCTCAGCTACGCCTTCAACTACTACGGGCCGAACGGCAGCCAGCGGGACGAGATCATCGTCGTGCGCAGGGCGGTCGGGGCCGGCGCGCAGGGGAGCGTGTGGGCGTGAAGATCAAAGCCAACGTGTCCATGGTGATGCACCTCGACAAGTGCATCGGGTGCCACACCTGCAGCGTGACCTGCAAGAACACGTGGACGAACCGCCCCGGCACCGAGCACATGTGGTGGAACAACGTCGAGACGAAGCCGGGCATCGGCTATCCCCGCAGGTGGGAGGACCAGGACCGGTGGCGCGGCGGCTGGGAACTCAAGAAGGGGAAGCTGCAGCTTCGCGGCGGGTCCAGGCTCGCGCGGCTGGCGCGGATCTTCTTCAATCCGGATCTCCCGTCGCTGGAAGACTACGGCGACGCCGTCTCGTACGACTACTCGCCGCTTCTGGACGCTCCCGACAGCCCGGTGCAGCCGGTGGCGCGCTCTCGCGCGGCGATCTCCGGCGAGCCGCGGGACCCGCGCTGGGGCTCCAACTGGGAGGACGACCTGGCCGGAGCCACCGTGACGGCGGTGGAGGACCCGAACCTGCGGGCCATGGAAGAGGCGGTCAAGTTCGAGTACGAGCAGGCGTTCATGATGTACCTGCCCCGCCTCTGCGAGCACTGCCTGAACCCGTCGTGCGTGGCCTCCTGCCCGTCGGGCGCGATGTATAAGCGCGACGAGGACGGCATCGTGCTGGTCGACCAGGAGGCGTGCCGCGCGTGGCGCTTCTGCGTGAGCGGCTGCCCGTACAAGAAGGTCTACTTCAACTGGCACACCCAACGCGCGGAGAAGTGCACGTTCTGCTTCCCGCGCATCGAGGCCGGCCTGACGACCGTCTGCTCCGAGACGTGCGTCGGGCGCATCCGCTTCGTCGGCATGGTGTTGTACGACGCGGACCGCGTCCGCGAGGCCGCCTCGACGGAGGATCCGAAGCGCCTCCTGGACGCGCAGCTGAGCCTGTTCCTCGACCCGAACGACCCGCACGTGGTCGAACAGGCGCTGAGGGACGGCATTCCCCAGAACGTGATCGAGGCGGCCCAGCACTCGCCGATCTTCCCCCTCGCGGTCCGATGGAAGGTCGCGCTGCCCCTGCATCCCGAGTACCGCACGCTGCCCATGGTCTGGTACATCCCGCCGCTCTCTCCGATGGCCAAGCGCTTCGAGGAGCTCATGGGGACCGAGCGGGACGGAACGGACGTCCTCGCGGCCGTGGACGCGATGCGGATCCCGGTCGAGTACCTCGCCAACCTGCTGACGGCCGGCGACTGCGACCGGATCCGCGACGTGCTGCGCAAGCTCTGGGCGATGCGCCTCTTCATGCGCGCGGAGCAGTTCCACGGGCCCGACGCTTCGGCGGCGCTGGAAAAGGCCGGGCTGTCGCCCGAGGACGCCCGCGCCATGCACCGGCTCCTGGCTGTCGCGAAGTATGAGGAGCGCTTCGTCATTCCGACGACGCACCGCGAGATCGCGGAGAACGCCTTCGGCCTGCAGGGGGCGTGCGGGCTCGACTTCGCCGGCGGGCCCGGGCCGTGTCACGCGCCTCTGGTGGCCGTGGAACGGACGGTGAAACGATGACGCCGCTGGGGTGGCCGCTCCTGCTCTGGGTGATCTTTCCGTACATCGCCCTGACGATGTTCTTTCTCGGCCACGTCTACCGCTACGCGACGGACAAGTACGGCTGGGGCTCCCACTCGACGCAGTTGTTGGAGCGGCGGACGCTGCGCTGGGCGAGCCCGCTCTTCCATTACGGCACCCTTGCGGTGATCGCCGGCCACATCTCCGGGATTCTCGTGCCCATCCGCTGGTTCCACCGGCTGGGCGTGCCCGACGAGACGTACCACGTGCTGGCGATCGGCCTCGGCGGGCTCGCGGGGACGGCGATGGTCGCCGGGCTCGGGGGCCTCCTGTGGCGCCGGATGGCGTCTCCCCGGCTGCGCAAGTTGACGAGCGGGGCCGACTGGCTGGCGCTGGGGCTGCTTTTCGTGACCTCGCTGCTCGGGCTCCTCGTCGCGGTGGCCCGCAACCTGGCGATCGGCCCGTACGACTATCGCGTCACGGTGGGGCCGTGGTTCCGCGCGCTGTTCACGCTCCATCCCGACCCGACCCTGATGTTCGGCGTCCCGCTCCTCCTGCAGGTCCACGTGGAGTTCTCGCTTCTGCTGTTCGCCGTCTGGCCGTTCACGCGCCTGGTCCACGTGTGGAGCTTTCCGTTCGGATATCTCACGCGCGCGTGGATCCCCTTCCGGCCCCGCGGCGCGACGCGCGGCGGCTGGCCGGCGCGGCCGCAGCGGCGGAAGAGCCCGGTGTGACGTTGCCGTTTGCGCCTCGGCGATGCCGGCATTGTGATCCAGATCACAACCCGGTGTGACCTGCGTCCCGGCGCGGGCTCGACGAGCGCGAGACAATGGCGAAGAGCGCGAGACGATGACGCCGAAACGGGGTCACGATCATGTTTCGAACGGGCGTGGCGCGCTGGACGATGACGTATTTCGGGGCCGCCTTCGTGAGCTTTGCCGTCGCGCAGGCATTGATCGCGCTCGGCTTGGCGTACCCGTCCGCTCCTCTATTCGCGCCGTGGACGTTCGTCGCGGTGCACCTCATCACGATCGGCTGGCTGACGGTATTGATCCTCGGCGCCCTGCGGCAGTTCGTCCCGGTGATCACCGCGACGCAGCCGGAGGGCGACGCCGTCGCGGGATGGGCGCTGGTCGCCATCGACATCGGCCTTCTCGCCATGGTGGCCGGCTTCGTCGCTCTTGGCGGAAACGTTCCCTGGGCCGCCTCGCCGTGGCTCCCCCTGGGTGGCGCGCTGGTCATCGCCGGCGTCGTCGCCGACACCGTCATCATCGCCCGGCCGATCTGGCGGACGCGGCCCCTCCCGTTGCCGGCCCGGTTCGTGGCGGCCGCGCTGGCGTTTCTCTGGGTCACGGTGCTTCTCGGGCTCTGCCTCGCGCTGGCCGTCGCCCGCCCGGGAACGCTGCCGCCCGACCGGGTGGCCCGGCTGCTCGTCGACGGGTTGCCGCTGCACCTGCTGGCGGGCATCGGCGGGTGGTTCACCCTGACGGCGATGGGCGTCGGCTACAAGCTCCTGGCCATGTTCACGCTGGCGCCGGAACACCGCGGCGCGCTCGGCGACTGGTCGTTCCGGTTGAGCGCCGGCGGCCTGGCGCTGGCGGCGGTCGCCGGGTGCGTGACGATCGCGGCGCCGGCGGGCGGGGCGGCGGGCCCGGCCGTGCTCGTGCTGGAGCGCGCCGGGTGGCTGGCCGCGGCCGTGGGCGTCGCGCTGTATCTCGTGGACATGCGGAAGCTGTACGCCGAGCGCCGGCGCCGCGAGCTGGAGCTGAACGGCCGGTTCGCGGCCTGGGCGCTCGTCGCGCTGGGCGCCGGCCTCGCGCTGCTGGTCGCGGCTGCGCTCGCCGGTCAGGGGACGGGCTGGGCCGGGCCCCTGGGGTACGTCTTTCTCTTCGGCTGGCTGTCCGGCCTGAGCCTGAGCCAGTTGTACAAGATCGTCCCGTTCCTGACGTGGCTGGAACGCTTCGGGTCGAAGCTCGGCAAGGGTCCGGTGCCGCGCGTGCAGGACCTGGTCGACGAGCCGCGCGCGCGGCCGTGGTTCGTTCTGTACTTCGCGGCGGTCGGCGTGGGCGCCGCGACCGGGTTCGCGGGGCTGGACGGCGCCTGGCGGGCCTGCTCGGTGCTCTCGCTGGCGGCGAGCCTCGCGATCGGCCGGGAGCTGTGGCGGATCCGGCACAGCCCGCCCCCGCCGGCAGCGCCGTCCGTCCCACGCGGTTGACGATTCCGGCTTCAACGTTCACACGGCGAGGAGGAGATGAAGCATGACGAGCGAGCCGCTCACCCTGGACGTCCGCGACGACCTGCGGCAGGGTCGCGAGCCGCTGCCGAAGATCATGGCGGCGGTGAAACAGCTTCAGCCCGGGCAGTCGTTGCGGCTGCTCACCACGTTCGAGCCGATCCCGCTCTTCCACGTGATGGCCCACAAGGGCTTCCGGCACGAGGCCCGCCGCCTCGGCGAGGGTGACTGGGAAGTGCTGTTCATCCCGTCGGGCGCGGAGGGCGCTGAGCCGGGCGCGGCGGCACCGGCGGGCACGCCGGCGGACGGCGCGGCGAAACCTGGCGCCAGCGGCGGGACGGCGGCCGAGGACGAGCCGTGGCCGGCTCCCGCCCGCACGCTCGACAACCGCGGGCTCATGCCCCCGGAGCCCATGGTCCGGGTGCTGGAGGCGCTTGAGTCGCTGAAGGACGGCGAGGTCCTCGAGGTCTTCAACGACCGCGAGCCGATGTTCCTTCTCCCTGAACTCGAACAGCGCGGCTACGCCGTGCGGATGGAGAAGCTCGATAGCGGCGTGCGTCTCCACATCCGCCGGAAGAAGGTGACCCCGCGGTGAGCGAGGCTGAACGCGGAACCACGGAGGACAAGGTCGCCGAGCTGCGCGAGGCCCTTCGAGAGGTGATCGACCCGGAACTCGGCTACAACGTCGTGGACCTGGGCCTGATCTACGGCATCCGCGTGGAGGACGGCCGGGCGGAGATCGTCATGACGATGACGACGCCCGGGTGTCCGGCGGCCGCGTATATCGAGGAGGGCGTCCGCCAGCGTGCCCTGGCGGTCGACGGCATCCGCGACGTGGATGTCGCCGTCGTGTGGATGCCGCCGTGGTCGCCCGACATGATGAGCGACGAGGCCAAGCGCCACTTCGGGTTCGCCTGACGGCGGGGAGGAGGTGAGGACGGTGAGCGACGCCACACAGCGCACCACGAAGCCGGATGTCCTGCAGGCGCTCGCCGCGCTGCGCACGGACGACGGCCGGAACCTGCTGGCCTCGGGCCACGTGCAGGACGTGCTCATCGAGTGGCACGGCGACGCGGCCCACGTGGCGGTCGTCGTCGACGCGGAGTGGGACGGCCGCCCCCCTTCGGAGGACGAACTGGGGCGCATCCGCGGAGCGGTCTCCTGCCTGCCCGGCGTGGCGAGCGTGAAAACGATCCCCCGCTCCCTGCCGGGCGACGCGCATGGGGATGGATCCACCCCCGCGGGCCCATCCGGAGCCGCTGGCCAGGCGCCCGACGCGGCCGCGGCCCGTCGCCGCGCCGCCGCCATGCGGCCGATGGAGCCCCCGCCCAGGGTGCCGCCGGGCGCCCGGCTGATCGCCGTGGCCAGCGGCAAGGGCGGCGTCGGCAAGTCGACCGTCAGCGTCAACCTGGCCGTCGCCCTGGCGCGGCGGGGGCTGCGCACGGCGATCGTGGACTGCGACGTCTACGGCTTCAGCGTGCCGATGCTCATCGGCCTCGAGGAGGCGCCGCGGATCCAGGACCGGAAGATCGTGCCGCCGCGGGCTCACGGCGTGCAGGTGATGTCGATGGACTTCTTCGTCGCCGACAACCGCGCGGTGGTGTGGCGGGGGCCGATGCTGGGGAAGACCCTGCGCCAGTTCATGCAGGACGTCCTCTGGGACGACCCCGAGGTGATGGTGCTCGACCTTCCGCCCGGCACCGGCGACGTGGCCCTGGACGTGCTGAACTTCTTCCCGAAGGCCGGGCAGATCGTCGTGACGACGCCCGACCCGTTCGCCGCCCGGGTGGCCGAGCGGGCCGGCCGGATGGCCCTGGAAGCCGGCCACGCCGTGTTGGGCGTGGTCGAGAACATGTCGTACTCCACCTGCGAGGGGTGCGGGCGCCGATCGCATCCGT
This sequence comes from Clostridia bacterium, assembly GCA_019683875.1. Classification (NCBI taxonomy): domain Bacteria; kingdom Bacillati; phylum Bacillota; class Clostridia; species Clostridia bacterium. The sequence continues at coordinate 4,430 of JADGHN010000040.1, read as the reverse complement.
TCGGCCGGGGCGGCGGCGACGCCGTGGCCGCCGCGCTGGGCGTGGAGGTGCTGGCACGGATCCCGTTCGCGGAGACCCGTGACGGCCGGTGGGACGCCTTGTACCCCGAGGACAGCGAGGCCGGGCGGGCCTACGCCGACCTGGCCCTGCGCGTCCTGGGCGGGGAGCGGCGCGCCGGCGCGGAGGCGCAGGCGGAGACGGAGACGGCACGCCGAGGATGAGGGGAGACTGGCGATGACGAACAACGAGACCGTGGCCGAGAAGATCGTCGCGCATCACCGGTCGATGATGGAGGAACTGGACGCCCTGGTGGACCGCGTGGCGGACGCCGTGCGCCGCGGGGAGCCCCATCAGGCGGCCGCGAAGGCCGTGGCCAACTACCTCGCGGGGACGGTGTTCCCGCACGCGGAAGCGGAGGAGAAGACGCTCTACGCGGAGGCCGAGCGGCGGACCGACCTGGCGCCGCTGGTCGAGGCCATGAAGGCGGAGCACGGGCTCCTGCGAGAGTCGCTGCAGCACCTGGTGGCGGCGAAGGACGGGATCGACGCGTACGGGGCCGCCCGGGCGCTCGGCGGGCTGTTCCGCGCGCACGTGCTCAAGGAGAACGAGCACCTGCTGCCCGTGCTGGTTCGCGATCCCGCCACGGACCTGTCCGCCCTGCTCGCGGACATGCGTGAGCACCTTGCGCCGCACCACGCCGGCGCCTCGAACGACGCGAACGGCGAGCCGTCGACGGAGCCGGCGCACGGGGACGACGCTGGCGACGACGTGGAACTGGACGTGCGCGCCCTGCCCCACGCGCAGCGCCACCAGACGATCTTCGCGCTGGTCGGCCGCCTTCAGCCGGGCCGCGCCCTGGTCATCGTGAACGACCACGACCCGCAGCCGCTTCGCTACCAGCTCAACGCGCTCTTCCCCGGCGAGTTCGGCTGGGAGTACCTGGAGGAGGGCCCGGACGTCTGGCGCGTGGCGATCCGGAAGCAGCATGCCGGTTGACCGTCCGGCCAACGGCGACGAGGCCGTGGCCGCGCTGAACAAGCTGCTCGCGGAGGCGCTGCGGGCGCTGGGCGACGCCGGCGAGACGGACCGCGCCTGCCGCCTGGCCGCATCGGGGTGGGCGCTCCTCCGGGAGACCTGGCCACGGGAGGCCGAGCGGCTGAACGGGGTGCTGCACTACCTCACGCAGAGACCGATCACGGTCGCGCGCAGGCCGCGCGGCACGGACGGCGCGGCGGGCCGGCCGGAGCCGCGGTGACGTCGCACGGCCGTCCACATCGAGTTGGCGAAATCGAGTTGGAGCAAGGAGAGATGACCATGTCGAACTCAGAGGCTTGGGTGTTGGATGTTCGGGACCTGCCGCCCGCCCGCCGGCACGAGTTGATCTTCGAGACGTTCGACGGATTGGAGCCGGGCCGCGGCTTCGTGCTGGTGAACGACCACGACCCGAAGCCGCTCTACTACCAGTTCGCCGCGGAGCACCCCGGGAAGTTCGTGTGGGCGTACCTGGAGAGCGGTCCGGAGGTCTGGCGGGTGTGCATCGGGCGCGCGCTGGAAGGGCGCGGGGCCTGAGGGGCGGAGGGGCGCGCCGGTGACCGCCTGGACGCTTCCGGCCGTCGCCGTGGGAGCCTGGGCGCTCTATGGGCCGGTGGCCGACGCCTGGTTCCGCTTCGTGGACCCGCGGGTCCTGCGCCGCGCGCGGCGCGTCCGGCGGCGCGTCGTGGCGCTGACCTTCGACGACGGCCCCGACCCGCGCTACACGCCGGACGTCCTGCGCATCCTCCGCGAGCACGGCGTGGCCGCCGCCTTCTTCCTGGTGGGGGAGCGCGCGCGGCGCCACCCGGATCTGGTGCGGGACATCGTCGCCGCGGGACACCTCGTGGCGAATCACACGCGCAGCCACCGCCACGCCTACCTGCTTCATCCCGCGGCGGCGTGGCGGGAGGTGACGGAGGGCGCGCGGCTCATCGAGGCGGCGGGCGCCGAGGCCACGGCGTGGTTCCGCCCGCCGTGGGGCTCCTTCAACGCCGCCACGTGGCTGGCCGCGCGCCGCCTCGGCCAGCGCCCGGTGATGTGGTCGGCCATCGTCGGCGACTGGCGCGCGGGCACGCCGCCGGAGGTGATCGCCCGCCGCGTGCTGGCCCGGCTGGCCCCTGGCGCCGTCATCGTCCTCCACGACGCCGGCGGCGCACCCGGCGCGCCGGCGCAGACGGTTGCGGCGCTCCCTACGGTGATCCGCGGCGCGCGGGCGCGGGGCTTCGAGTTCGAACGGCTGGACCGGTTGCTCTCCTAGTACTTCCACCGCCGTCCGATGCCGACATGCGCCAGCGCCCAGCGCACCAGCATCGCGACCGCGCCGGCGCCCAGCGGCCAGCGGTGCAGGCGGCGCGGCGACGTCGCGATCCAGCTCCGCTCCAGGTGCCCCACCAGGTGCCCGGCCGCTTCCACCCGTTCCAAAAAATCCTTGTCCTCGGCCAGGTGCAGGTCCTCGCGAAAGCCCCCCAGTTCAAGGAAGAGGTCGCGCCGGCAGTAGAACATCTGAGCGCGGATGCCGAACCGCCGCTTGCCGAACTCCAGCAGGTTGAAGAAGAAGCGGTCGCCGGGCCGGTGGGAGTCGGCCACCACCCGCACGCTCTCCGCGACGGCGCCGAGCCGCGCGCGGCGCGCCACCCAGGCGGCCAGGTCGGGCGCCGCGCGGGAGTCGGCGTCGAGGAAGACGATGATCTCCCCGCGCGCCGCCCGGACGCCCCGGTTCTTGGCGCGGGACCGCCCGGGAACCGGCTCCTGCACGAGGCGCACCGGGACGCCGGGATGCGCCTCGATGAAGCGGGCGACCACGCCGACGGTGTCGTCCTCGGACGCGTTGTCCACCACCACCGCTTCCACCGCCGTGCCCGTGTCCGCCTGCGCGCGGACGGATTCCAGCGCCGCCCCCACGTACGAGGCCTCGTTCCGCGCGGGGATGACGAACGAGATGCCGCCGGGCGCCCCGGCCCGCCGCTCCCGAAGGATGGCGAGCGCCTGCGCGGTCTCCTCGAACGCGGCGGCGAGGTAGGCGACGATGTCGGCGGCGTCGGGGAAGCGGGGATCGCGGGCGCCCGGGCGCGGGCGGTACAGGGTCGCGCCGCTGTCCGAAACGACGCGCGCCACGTGGCCGCGCCGGCAGGCCATGCGCAGCCGCTGTCCCAGGGCACGATCCGGATCCCGGGCGAGGTCCGGTTCCAGTTCCGCCTCCGGCGGGAGTTCGTCCAGAAGCCTGCGGCAGGCGCGAAGGATGGACGGTTCGTCGGCCGGCGCCGGCAACGCGTGGAGGGCGGCGGCGAGAACGTGGCTGGCGGAGAGCGGGCGCAGCACGGCCAACGACAGGCGGAAGTCGCCGGCGTCCGGCGGGGGCGCGAGGCGCACCGTCATGCGCATGCGCCCGGGAGCCCACGGGTCGAAGCTGACGGCGGCCGCGACCAGGCATCGCGCCGCCGGACGCAATCGGTCGAGCGCCTCCCGGAGGCGCCCCATGCGGCCGTCGGACGTCATGCGACCCTCCGGGGTGAGGTACACCGTGCCTCCCCGTCGCAGGGCGCGCTCCACCTCCTCCAGTTGCCGTTCGACGCGCGGCCGCAGCGCGCGCTGCACCTCCTCGCGGTAGGGGGAGCGGAGATCCCTGGGCGAGACTTCGAGCTGGCCCAACTGGGCGCGACGGCCCCAGAGGTCACGCAGGCGGACCCGGTCGATGTCGCGCGCGCCGGACAGCGGGCCGCCGGGCTCCAGAGCGCCCGCGTCCAGGATGTCCTTGAGAGGGAGGTCGCCGCGCCGTCGCCAGATCTCGTAGGCGAAGCTGGCCAGCGGGCGACGTCTCGGCATGTTCTCGATGGGGAGCACGCCGAGCGCGCGCAGGACCGGGCCCACGTTCCAGCGCTTCACGAGCGGGCGCAGCCAGCGCGGCGAGCGCGTCGCCAGGAAACCGGGCTCAAAGAGCCGCTGCGACGCCACCGGGTGGACGCGGCGGGAGAGGGGCCTGCCCAGCAGCAGGACGGCGGGCAGCAGGAGGCCCTCCAGGTCGTGGGCGTGGTTGCTGACGACCAGCGTGGGGACGGCGCGCCGCGGCAACCGGCCGTCGACGCGCGTGCCATAGGCCAACCTGACGTACAAGAGGAGCGCAGCGGCCAGCCCCAGGCGGAAGGCCTGAAGTGCCGCCTCTGCGAGGCGAGCGCGCAGCAAGCCACCCACCCCGTTCACAAAAGCGTTCCGTGCCGAAGAAGACGCCAACACCTGCAGCATACATCTCGGGTCTGCGCGCGAGGGAGTCCGCGGGCGTTCGGCTCCGGGGCCGGCTTCGTGAAGATCGTCCAGGCGACAAGGGCCCGCGCCGTGGCGGCGCAGGCCCTGTCGACCCCGAATCCCTTGGCCCGCCCTACGCGCCCACGTTGCCGTTGCCG
>JADGHN010000039.1 GCA_019683875.1 Clostridia bacterium | reverse complement strand
ATGGGCGCGGGGGGTTGGTTGTGTGTTTTTGCGCGTCCCCCGTCACCGCGCGCCCGCCCCCCGGTCCTCGCCGTCCGGGATGTACGTCGCGCCGGCGTCCGGCGTCTCCCACACGGTGAGCCGCGCGAGGCGCCCGCCCATCGCCGCGAAGCGGGGCGCGAGCGTCTCGTAGAGCCACTGCGAGATCCGCTCCGCCGTGGCGTTGTACCCTTCCGGCAGGACGTCGTTGATGTGGCCGTGGTCGGGCAGGACCTCGTCCAGCGCCCGCTTCACGTCCGCGAAGTCGATGGCCAGGCCGATCTCGTTCAGCCGCGGGCAGTCGATCTCCACCTCCGCCACCCAGCGGTGGCCGTGCAGGCGGGCGCACTTGCCCGGGTGGCCCTCCACGATGTGCGAAGCGTCGAAGTGACGCCGGACGGTGAGACGGTACATGTCAGTCCAACCCCAAGAACTTGTGGATTTGCACGGAAAGGCGCCACTCCGGGTGACGCCTCAGGATCTCCAGGGCCTTGGCCACGAACTGCGGCTTGTTTCCCTCCGGCTGCAGGGAGACGGTGCAGCCCGGCAGCGGCGTGACCCGGTCTTCGGTGAAGGCGTCGTCGACGACGTACTTCAGCTCGTCGACGAGCGGCCGGAGCCGTTCGGCGATGGCGTAGGTGGGCGGCTTGGGCGACACGGTGCGCCAGTCCACCTCTTCCACCCACGGCGCGTGGAAGCGGCCGCTCGTCTCCACCTGGACGAAGTGGCCGCGCGCCTTGAGCCCGCGCACGAAGGCGAGCATCGCCGGCTTGGGCTGCTGCAGCGGCTCGCCGCCGGTGAGGACCACGTTCGGCGTCTCGATGCGCTCGTAGATCTCCTCGAGCGACATGGGCGTGCCGCCGGAGAAGTCCCAGGTGTACTTCGTGTCGCACCATTCGCAGCCCACGGAGCAGCCCTGGAACCGCACGAACGTGCAGAGGTACCCCGCCCTCACGCCCTCGCCCTGGATGGACGTGAAGATCTCGCTGACGCGAAGGCGGACATCCGTGGCCAATGCGCGCTCGTTCATCATCATCAGTACATTACCCCAACGGCGCGGGACTGGCCACGAAGCGCGCGCCAGGGCCCGAACGACGGCGCGAGGTATGCCCGCGTCCGGCTTCGGCCGACACTAGGCGCAGCACATCCTGACTCGGGGTGACGCCGTGGGCGGCCTCTGGAACTGGTTCTGGCTTCTCGTCTTTCTCTGGTCCCTGGCTCCGCTGTACCGGCAGCGGCTCCTTCACCAGAAGCGCGTGCAACTGATCCGCGCCATCGAGCGGAGCCGGGGATCCCGGCTCATCAGCCTCATCCACCGCCAGGAGTCCGTGAGCTTCCTCGGCATCCCGATCTCCCGCTACATCACGATCGAGGACTCGGAAGAGGTGCTCCGCGCCATCCACCTGACGCCCGAGGATGTGCCCATCGACATGATCCTGCACACCCCGGGCGGCCTCGTCCTCGCCGCCGAGCAGATCGCCCAGGCGCTGCGCCGGCACAGGGCGCCCGTCACCGTCTTCGTGCCGCACTACGCGATGTCCGGCGGCACGCTGATCGCCCTGGCGGCGGACCGCGTCGTCATGGATCCGAACGCCGTGCTCGGGCCGGTCGACCCGCAGCTCGGCAACTACCCGGCCGTCTCGCTGCTGCGCGCCGTGCGCGAAAAGGGGCGGGACAAGGTCGACGACCAGACGCTCATCCTCGCGGACATCGCCGAGAAGGCGGTGGCGCAGGTGCAGGAGTTCGTCGTGCGGCTGCTTGAGACCAAGATGCCGAAGGAAGAGGCGGAGAAGGTCGCGACGGTGCTCACCCACGGCAAGTGGACGCACGACTACCCGATCGACTGCGACCAGCTCCGCGCGCTGGGCCTCGACGTGAACTGCGAGATGCCGGAGGCCGTCTACCGTCTGATGGACCTGTACCCGCAGCCGGGCGGGCGGCGGCCGTCGGTGCAGTACATTCCGGTGCCGTACACCCGCGAGCGGTAGTAGCATGGGCTCGGAGGTGAGGGGCCGTGCGGGAGCGCTGGCTGTGGTTCGGCGCGCTCGTGCTCGCGGCCGTGGCCGTCTTTGCGGGCTTGCGCTGGGCGCGCCTGGACAACCGCCTGGGCGGGCTCCCCAGCGCCCCGAACACGCCCGCGCAGGTGGGGGTGGGGGTCTGGCCCTCGGAGCAGGGCTCCGTCCCGCCCGGCGACGACCCGGACCGCTTTGTCCGTTCCACGTTCGCCCAGGGGCTGGCCCAGCCGACGGCGATGGCGTTCGGCCGGGACGGCACGCTGTACGTGACCGAGCTTGTGGGGCGCGTCGTCGCGTTGAAGGACACGGATGGCGACGGCGCCGCCGACCAGACGTCCGTCTTCGCCGACGGGCTGACGGATCCGCTCGGCGTGGCCGTGCTGCGCGCCGGCGACCTCGTCGTCTCCCAACGCGGCCGGCTCACCCGCCTGCGGGACACGGACGGCGACGGCGCCGCCGACCAGCGCGAGGACATCGTCACCGGCCTGCCGGTGGGACGCCATCAGAACGACAACGTCGTGCTGGGGCCGGACGGGCGCCTCTACTGGGGGCAGGGCTCGCGCAGCGACCACGGCGAGGGCGGGATCGTGCCGTACGAGGCGTCGATCCTCAGCGCCACCCCTGACGGCAACGACGTGAGGGTCGTGGCCACGGGGCTGCGCAACCCGTACGGCCTGGCGTTCGACGCGAAGACCGGCGCGCTGTACGCGACCGACAACGGCCGCGACGTCCCCGACAAGGGCGTGCCGGACGAGCTCAACCTGATCGAGACGGGCGGCGCCTACGGCTGGCCCGACTGCTGGGGAGCCGGCCAGGGGACGCACTGCGACGGCACCAAGCTGCCGCTCGTCCTTCTTCCCCCGCATTCGTCCGCGGACGGGCTGGCCATCTACCGCGGCGACGCGTTCCCCGCCGAGTACCAGGGTGCGGCGTTCATCGCACTGTGGGGCGCGAACGACGGCGATCCGCGCGTGGGGCGGCAGGTCGTCGTCGCCTTCCCGCCGAAGGCGGAGGGCCGTCCCTGGTCCGTGCAGCCCTTCGCGACGGGGTTTGCGCACCCTCTCGCCGTGGCGGTGGGGCCCGACGGCGACCTGTATGTGGCGGACATGGGGGCGAACACGATCGTCCGCTTCCATCCCTCGGGCGCGTCGCGCTGAACCGCGGTCTATCCGCGGCTTGAGGCCGCGGGTACACTGGTAGCGGTGCCTGCGGCGGCGGGACCCATCCGCCGCCGGAAGAAGGGAGCGTGCCCACCATGCACGTGGTGGTGTGCATCAAACACATCCTCGACCCGGAAATGCCGCCGGCCAGCTTCCGCATCGCGGAAGACGGGCGTTCGCCGGCAGAGGCCGGGTTGCCGCGCGCGATCGGGCCGTTCGACCAGAACGCGCTTGAGGTCGCGCTGAAGCTCAAGGACGCGCAGCCGGACACCCGGATCACGGTGATCACCGCCGGCCCGGCGGAGGCGAACGAAGCGCTTCGGAAGGCGCTCGCGCTGAACGCGGACCGCGCCGTGCGGGTGGACCTGGAGCGCCTGCCGGGGCCGGACTCGTCGACGGTCGCCGAGATTCTCGCGGCGGCCATCCGGCGCCTGGACAGCGCGCCGGACCTCATTCTCGTCGGCCGCCAGTCGGGCGACTGGGACCAGGGCGTCGTCGGGCCGGTGCTGGCGGAGAAGCTCGGCGCGGCGTTCGTGGGCCTCGGCTACGCGGCGGAGATCGCGGACGGCGGCGTCGTCATCACGCGGCAGGTCGACGACGGCATCGAGCGCGTGCGCCCCAAGAAGACGGCCGTCGTCACCGTCACGAACCACGAGTCGAACGTGCTGCGGCTGCCGAAGTTGAAGGACGTCGTGGCCGCGCACCGCAAGCCCATCGAAGAGATCCCGGCGGCGGAGCTGGGCGTGCCGCTCGACGATGCGGCCGTGGAAGCCGTGGCGCTGGCGATCCCGCAGCGGGAGGCGCGCTGCGAGTTCCTCGAAGGCGAACCGGAAGAGATGGCGGCAGCGCTCGCGGAGCGGATCCGGCGCTGGCTTTCCGCGTAAGGAGGCGGACCCACTCATGGCGGACGTATACGTGCTCATCTTCGCGCCGGGCGGCGCGACGGCCAAGGCGGCCCTGGAGCCGCTCGGCGCCGGCCGCGGCCTGGCGCAGGCGCTGAACGCGAAGCTCGTCGGCGTGGTGGTCGGCGCCGGCGCGGACGCCGCGGTGGAGGCCGTGCGCCGGCGCGCGGACGCGGTCGTTCACGTATCCGGAGACGCGCTGCAGTCGTACGACGTGGACGCGTTCACGGCGGCGGCGCAGCAGGCGCTCGAAGGGCGGGACGCTCGCGTCGTGCTGGCGTTGGCCGACTCGATCGGCCGCGAGGTCGCGCCGCGCCTGGCCGCGCGGCTCGGCGGCAGCCCGCTGACGGAGATCAGCGACGTCGCGGTGGAGGACGGCCGCCCGGTGTTCAGCCGGCCCGTCTTCGGCGGCAAGGCGGTGGCGAAGCTCGTCGGCCGCCGCGACCCCGTCGTGGCGACGGTCAAGGCGGGCGCGTTCGAGGCTCCTGCGGAGGGCCAGGCGGAGGCCGCCGTGGAGACGCTCACGGCGGCTGCCGTGGAGCCCTCGGTGGAGGTGCTCGGCCGCGAGGCCGCGCCGCAGACCGGCGTGCCGCTCGACGCGGCGCCGGTCGTCGTCTCCGGCGGTCGCGGCGTCGGCGGCCCGGAACCGTTCCAGAACGAGCTCAAGCAACTGGCCGACCTCCTCGGCGGCGCGGTCGGCGCCTCGCTCGCGGCGGTGGACGCCGGCTGGGTGCCGCAGTCGTACCAGGTCGGCCAGACGGGCACGGCGGTGGCCCCCACGGTGTACATCGCGGTCGGCATTTCCGGCGCCAGCCAGCACCTGGCCGGCATCAGCGGCGCCAAGCACGTGGTGGCGATCAACAAGGACAAGGAAGCGCCGATCTTCCGCGTGGCGGAGGTCGGGCTCGTCGGCGAGTGGAAGCCGATCGTCGACGCGCTCGTCAAGGCGCTGCAGGCGGGGAAGTAGGCGGGAGCGGTCCGCGGCGGCCGGCCTTGCCGTCGGCCCGATCGCGGTCCCGCATGAGTGGCTCGAGCGGCGCGGCCCCCGGAGCTCGGGGCGCCGCGCCGCGTCGTCGGTGGCCGGCGGTCAGTCGTGCCGGCTGAGCACGGCGACCACCAGAAACCCGGCGCCGACGCCGATCAGCGAGCCGGCACCCGCGTGGCCGGTGAGCACGCCCAGGCCGGTGCCGATGAGGATGCAGCCGACGAACGCGTACCAGCGCACCTGAGGCTCACCTCGTTTCATGGAGACGCAGGGCGAGCTCCGCCACGAGCGCCGCCCGCTGCGGCATGGCGTCGAGGGCCACGTGTTCATGCAGCGCGTGCGCCCCGTCGCCGACGGCGCCGAGGCCGTCCAGCGTGGGCACGCCGAGGGCGGCGGTGAAGTTGCCGTCGCTGCCGCCGCCCGTGCCGCTCGCCGCGACGTCGAAGCCGAGCCCGGCGGCGACCTCCTTCGCCAGGGCGAACAGGTCGCGCGTCATCCGTTCCTCGAGCGGCGGCCGGTTGAGCCCGCCCGTGACCGTCACCGCAAACCCCTCGGCGTGGGGGCGCAGTCCGCGGATCGCCCGCTCCAGGCGTTCGGCCTCCTCAAGGGTCATCACGCGGAAGTCCACCTCCGCCGCGGCGAATTCCGGGACGACGTTCGACCGCGTGCCGCCGGAGACGACGCCCACGTTGACGGTCGTGCCGCGTTCGTAGTCGGTCAGCCGCTCCAGTTCCAGGATATGGCGCGCGAGTTCGACGATCGCGTTGCGGCCCGCGGCGTGGTCGCCCCCGGCGTGGGCGGACCGCCCCCGCACCTCGACGCGGAAGTCCCCGACGCCCTTGCGCCAGGTCTTGAGCGCGCCCTCCGGGCCCATCGCCGGCTCCAGCACGAGCACGGCGCGGCTCGCGCGCGCCTCCTCCTCGATCCGTGCGCGGGACCGCTCGCTGCCGACCTCCTCGTCGCTCGTGCAGAGCAGGATCACGGGCGGCCGCTCCTCTGGGCGCGTGTGGGCCGCGAGCGCCGCCAGGGCGTAGAGGCCCTGGACGAGCCCGGCCTTCATGTCGAAGGAGCCGGGGCCGTGGAGGCGCCCGCCCTCGATGCGAAGCGGCATGCGTTCCAAGGTGCCGAGCGGCCAGACGGTGTCGAAGTGGGCGAGCAGGAGCACCGGGCGGCCGGTGCCGGACAACGCCATGCGCACCATGGGGCCCGCCGGGTCGGGCAGCTGTTCCACGGCCACCCCTGGAATCGCCCGGCCGCGCGGCACAAGCCAGTCGGCGAAGCGGTGCAGCGCTTCGGCATCGTCCGACGGGGACTCCAGTTCCACCGCGCGGCGAAGGGTGTCGACCATCTCGTCCTGGCGGGCGTTCAACCATTGCAGGATGGCGCTCATCGGGCACGTCCCTTCCGGTGCTATCGTACAAGGGAGACGAATCTCGGAGGTGCATTTCCGTGGCGGTGACGGCATTCCTCTATCCCGGGTGAACCTCCTGCCGCAAGGCGAAAGCGTGGCTTTCGCAGAACGTCGGGACCTTCACGGAGCGGCACATCTTCGACGAGCCGCCGTCGCGCGAGGAACTGGCGGCGGTGGCGCGCCTGCTGCCGGGCGGCGCGCGCGACCTGCTCTCAACGCGGAGCACGCGCTACCGGGAACTCGGGTTCGCGGAGGATCCGGCGCGCATCCCGGCGAACGACGACGCCCTGCTCGACCTGCTTGCCGAGGAGCCGCGCCTGTTGCGGCGGCCGATCGTCACGGACGGCCGCGCGGCCGTCGCGGGCTACGACGAAGCCGCGTTGCGGGCAGCCTTCGGCCGGGAGCGGGCGTGATCGTCGCGGTCGCGGAGGTGCGCGTCCGCCTGCCCTTGGCGGCCTCGCTCAAGGACCGGCGCCGGGCTCTTGACGGGGCGCTGCAGCGCATGCGGGCGCGTTTTCCGATCGCCGTGGCGCAGGTGGAGCTGGGCGACGACCCGCACTGGGCCACCCTCGGCATCGCGGCCGTGGCCGGCGGGCGCCGCCAGGCCGAAGCCCTGAGGGACGAGGCGCTGCGTCACCTGGAGCGGCTCCTGGATGGCGAAGGTGTCGAACTTGTGGAAATCCGGCGCGACACTCTGTGATTCGCGCACATGGGGGCACTGCGATGACGTTGAGAGGAAATTACGGAACGCGGGCGGAGGACCCTCAACGGCGCACGGAGGCGCTCCTGGAAGAGCTGTTGCGCCGGCTGGCGGCGCAGGAGGAACGGCTGCGCCGGTTGGAGGAGGACGTGCAGGGACTGCGCACCGATGTCCGGCTCCTGCTCCAGGACAACCGGCTGCGCGCTCACGCGGCGGACCCGCGGGACGACGCGAGCGCCCTGCGCCAGCAACTGCGCGGCGTGCGGGACGACATCGCGCGCGTCCACGCCGAGATCAGCGACTTCCAAGCCGAGTTGAACCGGCGCTTTGACCGTCTGGAGCGGGACGTGGAGGCGCAGGGCCAGACGCTGGCCCGTCACGGGCTCGACGTGCAGATGCTGAAGCAGCTCGGCGGGCTGGGCTGACGGCCCGGCGAGGCGCCGCCGCCCAGGCCGCGGGCGCGCCCGCGCGGCCGGGCACCCGCGGCCCGCGCTACGGGGCCGTCTCCAGCGCGCGCGCCAGCACGGCCGGATCCACGTTGCCGCCGGACAGCACGCACACCACGCGCTCGCCGGGGCGCACGCCCCGCCCGTTGAGGGCGGCGGCCACGCTCGTCGCGCCGGACGGCTCGACGACGAGCTTGGCCGTCAGCGCGAGGCGCGCCATGGCCTGCAGGATCTCCTCGTCGCAGACCGTGACGATCTCGTCGACCTTTTCCTGGATGATCGGGAAGGTGAGCCGGCCGGGCGCGAGCTTGCGAAGGCCGTCGGCCACGGTCTCCGTGCGCGGCAGCGTCACGGGGCGGCCCGCTGCCCGGGACTGCTGGTGCGCGTTGGAGCCTTCCGGCTCCACGCCGACCAGCCGCACGCGCGGCGCGCGTTCCTTGATCGCCGTGGCGATGCCCGCCAGCAGCCCACCGCCGCCGAGGGGGACGAGCACCGCCTCCACCTCGGGGCAGGCTTCGAGGATCTCCAGCCCGATCGTGCCCTGGCCGGCGATGATGTCCGGGTCGTCGTACGGCGGCACGAACTCCAGCCCTCGCTCCGCGGCGAGGTCGTACGCCTTCGCGAAACGCTCCGCGCTGGTCCGGCCGCAGTGGACGACCTCCGCTCCGAACGTCCTCGCCGCCGCCACTTTGGGCGGGGCGGCGTCCTCGGGCACGACGACGACCGCAGGGTATCCGAACGCCCGCGCGGCGTAGGCGAGCGCCTGGCCGTGGTTGCCGGAGGATGCCGTAATGACGCCGCGCAGCGGGGCGCCGGAGCGGGCGAGGACGGCGAGGCGGTTCACCGCGCCGCGGAGCTTGAAGGAGCCGGTGCGCTGCAGGTTCTCGGCCTTCAGCCACAACTTCAGTCCGGCCGTCTCCCCGAGCGTGCGCGCGGAGACGAGCGGCGTCTCGACGGCGAGGCCGCGGATGCGGTGGCGGGCACGGGCGACGTCGCGCAGGGTGACGGCCGGCGAGGCGGCGCTCTCCGGCGGGGCGGCGGTTTCGTTCACGGGACAGTCCTCCTCGATCCGGCGATGGGACGCATGTCCTGATCTCGTCGCTTCCAGTGTAAAGGTTCGTCGCGCGGCGGGAACGGCCGCTCCGGAAGGAAGCGCGGAGGCCCGGCGCGAATACTGTGCCTTTAAGTGAATGAACGTTCATTCAGTCCGGGAAACGGCGAAGGGGATGTCGATGCCATGTCGATCGCAGCGCGCCGGCCCTGGCTTGAGCATTATCCAAAGGAGGTTCCGCCGTCGCTCGATTACCCCGACATCCCGCTGCCGCGTTTTCTTGAAGACGCCGCGCGGGACTACCCCCGGCGCGTCGCCACGATCTTCTTCGGCGCGCGGCGCACATACGCGCAGATCCGCGACGAGGCGCGCCGCCTGGCGGTGGCGCTCGGCCGGCTCGGCGTGCGGCCGGGCGACCGCGTGGCGCTCATCCTGCCCAACTGCCCCCAGGCGGTGGCCGCGCACTACGGCGCGCTCCTGGCGGGGGCGGTCGTCGTCTGGGTCAACCCGCTCTACACCGTGCGGGAGATGGTGCACCAGCTGAACGACAGCGGCGCGCGCGTGGCCGTGGCCCTGGACCTCGTCCACCCGCGCCTCGCGGAGGCCCGCCCGCAGACCGGACTGGAGACGGTGGTGTACACGAGCATCCGCGATCGCCTGCCGTTCCCGCTCAACCGGCTGTACCCGCTGAAGGAGAAGCTCCCCGAGATTCCGTACGGACGCGGCACGCTCCGCTACGACGAGCTCTGGCGCGCCGTCCGCCCGGAAGAGGCGGAGCGGTCGTTGCCCGGGGAGAGCCTTGGCCGCGACGACCTCGCCCTGCTCCAGTACACGGGGGGCACCACGGGCGTCGCCAAGGGCGTCATGCTCACGCACGGCAACCTCGTCGCGAACACGCTCCAGACGGAGGCGTGGCTCTACCGCTTCAAGCGCGGGGAGGGCGTCACGCTGGGGGTCCTGCCCTTCTTCCACGTCTACGGCCTCACCACGGTGCTCCACTACGCCGTCCGGCAGGCGGCGACCATCGTCCTCATTCCCCGGTTCGACGTCAAGGCGATGGTCGACGCCATCGAGCGTTACCGCCCGCAGATCTTCCCCGGGGCGCCGACGATGTACGTGGCCATCAACCGCTTTCCCGGCATCGAGAAGCGCGACCTGTCCTCGATCGACGCGTGCATCAGCGGGTCGGCGCCGCTGCCCCTGGAGGTGCAGAGCGAGTTCGAGCGGCTGACGGGCGGCCGCCTCGTCGAGGGCTACGGCCTTTCCGAAGCATCGCCGGTCACGCACTGCAACCCGCTGTGGGGCGAGCGCCGCCCCGGCTCCATCGGACTGCCCTGGCCGGACACCGACGCCCGCCTCGTCCACCCGGACACGGACGAGGAGGTGGGCCCGGGCGAGGTGGGGGAGCTCTGCGTGCGGGGTCCGCAGGTGATGAAGGGCTACTGGAACCGCCCGGACGAGACGGCCATGGTGCTGAAGGACGGCTGGCTGCGCACGGGCGACCTCGCCACGATGGATCCCGACGGGTACTTCCGCATCGTGGACCGCAAGAAGGATGTCATCATCGCCGGCGGCTTCAACGTGTACCCGCGGGAGGTGGAGGAGGTCCTCTACCAGTTGCCCGCGGTGGAGGAGGCCGTGGTGTTCGGCGTGCCGGATCCCTACCGCGGCGAGACGGTGAAGGCGGTGATCAAGTTGAAGCCCGGCCACGCGCTCACGGCGGAGGAGGTCGAGCGTCACTGCCGGGCGCAGCTCACGGGTTACAAGGTGCCGCGGATCATCGAGTTTCGTGAGGAACTGCCGAAGAGCGCGGTCGGCAAGATCCTGCGGCGCGTCCTCGTCGAGGAGGCGCGGCGGCAGGCCGGGCTCGGGGAGGCGGGCCGGGCGGCGCCGGAGGAACCCGGGCCGCCATCCTCCGGAGAGGAGCGCAGGACGTCTTGAGTTTGAGCCACATGCGCCGGGGCGCGCCGGACCGCTACCAGGAGATCCTGGACGCGGCCGAGCGGGTCATCGCCCGGCAGGGGTATTCGGGCGCGCAGGTGTCGCGCATCGCCGCGGAGGCGGGCGTGGCCGGCGGCACCGTGTACCTGTACTTCGCGAACAAGAAGGATCTGTTGATCTCGCTCTTTCGGGAGCGGTTCGGCCGCTTCATCGAGGCGCTCGACGCGTCGCTGGCCGAGGCGGCGTCGGCGCCGGACGCCCTCGAGCGCCTGGTCCGCGTGCACCTCGCGATGCTCGCCCACCGCCCGGAACTGGCGGCCGTGACGCAGATCGAGATGCGCCAGTCGGATCCGGAGATCCGCCGGGGCATCGACGAAGCGATCCAGCCGTACTTCGAACGCATCGAGGCGGTGCTGCGGCGCGGCATCGAGGAGGGGTGCTTCGACCGTGACATGGACCTGCGCGTGGCCAAGCGCATGATCTTCGGCACCGTCGACCAGTGCGTGACCGCGTGGGTGATGTCGGGCTACCGGTACGACCTGGCGTCGCTCGTGGAGCCGGTCTGCCGCCTGCTCGTCCGGGGGTTGGGCGGCCCGGCCGGCCGCGGCGTCGACGGGGCCAACGTGAAAGGAGCGAAGCCATGACGACGTTCCCTCCCATTCGCAGGGCGGTGGTGCTGGGCGCGGGCGTGATGGGCGCGCAGATCGCGGCGCACCTTGCGAACGTCGGCGTCGACTGCGACCTTCTGGACATCGACCGCGACCTGGCGGTCAAGGGTCTCAAGCGGCTGACGGAGCTGAAGCCGTCCCCTCTCTATGAAGAGTCGGCGCTGCTCCGCATCCGTCCCGGCAGCTTCGAGGAGGATCTCGGTCGCGTGGCCGGGGCGGACTGGGTCGTCGAGGCGATCGTGGAGGACCTTGAGGCGAAGCGGGCGCTCTGGAAGCGGGTCGAGCCGCACCTGCGTCCCGGCGCCATCGCCTCGACGAACACGTCGGGCATCCCGATCGCGGCCATCGCGGCCGCGCTCGGCGACGAGGCGCGCCGCGCCTTCATGGGCACGCATTTCTTCAATCCGCCGCGGTACATGAGGCTCCTGGAGCTGATCCCGGGCCCGGACACGGACCCGCAACTCCTCGAGCGGATGCGGAAGTTCGCCGAGCTGCGCCTCGGCAAGGGCGTCGTCGTCGCCCACGACACGCCGAACTTCATCGCCAACCGGCTCGGCACGTACGCCACGCAGGTCACCATTGAGGAGATGCGGGCGCGCGGCCTGAGCGTCGACGCCGTCGACGCGATCACCGGCCCGGCGATGGGCCACCCGAAGAGCGCGACCTTCCGCACGCTCGACCTCGTCGGCCTCGACACCTACGTCCACGTGGCGGGCAACGTGCGCCGCCAGGCGGCCGACGAGGACGAGCGGCGCGCGTTCGAGGTGCACCCGGCCGTGGCGGCGATGGTCGAGCGCGGCTGGCTGGGCGAGAAGTCCGGCCAGGGCTTCTACCGCCGGCGCAAGGACGCGTCCGGCAACACGGTGATCGAGGCGCTGGACCTCGACACGATGGAGTACCGCCCGCGGGAGAAGCCGCGCTTTGCGTCCGTCGGCGCGGCGCTGAAGGCAGAAGACCCGGTCGCCCGGGCACGGGCGCTGCTGGGCGGCGGCGACGAGGCAGCCGCGTTCGCGTGGGCCGTCACGCGGCGCCTGCTCGCCTACGCCGCGCGCCGGTTGCCGGAGATCGCGCCGGACGTGGCGAGCGTCGACCGCGCCATGCGCTGGGGCTTCAACTGGGAGCTGGGGCCTTTCGAGCTCTGGGACGCGCTGGGCTTCGAGCGGACGGCCGAGCGGCTGGAGGCGGAAGGCGAGCGCCTGCCGGACTGGATCACGGCCATGCGCAGGGAGGGGGCGACGTCCTTCTACCGCACGGCGCCCGACGGCACGCCGGAATGCTACCACCCCGGGCGCGGCTACGGCCCGCTGCCCGGCGGCGCCGGTTTCCCGAGCGTCGCGGTGCTCCGCCGCGAGCGGGCCGTCTGGCGCGCGCCGGACGCGACGCTGGTGGACCTCGGCGACGGCGTGGCGGCGCTGGTGCTCCACGGCGCGAAGGACGCCATCGGCCCCGACACGGCGTCGGCGTACAACCGCGCGCTGGACGAGGTGGAACGCGGCTGGCGCGGCCTCGTGCTCACCGGCGCGAATGAGAACTTCTGCGTCGGCGCGAACCTCATGCTGGTCCTCATGGCCGCGCAGGCCGGTGCCTGGGACCAGGTGGAGCGCGCCGTGCGCGACCTTCAAGAGGTCAACCAGCGCGCCAAGACGTTCCCCAAGCCGATCGTGGCGGCGGCGCACGGCATGACGCTCGGTGGCGGGGCGGAGCTCCTGATGGCGGCGCCGGCCGCGCAGGTCGCGGCGGAGTCGTACGTCGGCCTCGTCGAGGTGGGCGGCGGCGTCATCCCCGCCGGCGGCGGGGTCAAGGAGCGCTGGGTGCGCGCGCTGGCGAGCGTGCCGCCGGGCGCCGCCCTCGACCTCAACCCGCTCGCGCACTGGGTGTTCGAGACCATCGCGCTCGCGAAGGTCTCGACGAGCGCGGCCGAGGCGCGCCAGCTGGGCTACCTGCGGCCCGAGGACGGCATCAGCGTGAACCGCGAGCGGCTGCTGGAGGACGCGAAACGTCGCGTGATCTTCCTCGACGAGCAGGGCTACGTCCCCCGCGCCACGCCGCCGGTGCCGGTGGCCGGGCGGGAGGGCAAGGCCCAGATCCAGCTGGCCGTCGACGAGATGTGGCGCGCCGGGCGCATCAGCGACCACGACCGGCTCATCGCGCGGCGCCTCGCGCACGTGCTCTGCGGCGGCGACGTGCCGGCCGGCACGCTGGTCACGGAGGAGCGCATCCTGGAGCTCGAGCGCGAGGCGTTCCTCAGCCTCTGCGGGGAGCCGAAGACGCAGGACCGCATGCGGCACATGCTCGAGACCGGCAAACCGTTGCGCAACTGACAGGGCGGGCGCGGGGCGCAGGAGCGGAACACGCCGGCGTCCCGCGCCGCGGCACCCGGATGGGAGGCAGGCTACGATGGAAAGCGCGTTTGTGGTGTCCGGCGCGCGCACGCCCATCGGCAAGGCCGGCAGGGGCCGGCTCCGCGCGCTCACGCCGGTGGACCTCGCGTCGACAGCGATCGCCGAAGCCGTGCGCCGCGCGGGCGTCGCGCCGGAAGACGTCGACGACGTGATTCTGGGCTGCGCGATCCCTGAAGGCGAACAGGGGCTGAACATCGCGCGGGTGGCCGCCCTGAAGGCGGGGCTGCCGACGGGCGTGCCGGGGGTGACGGTCAACCGCTTCTGCGCCTCCGGCCTGCAGGCCGTGGCGATGGCGGCGCAGGCGATCGCCACGGGCGCGGCCGACGTGGTCGTGGCCGGTGGCGTGGAGAGCATGAGCCGCGTGCCGATGGTCGGGTTCACGCCGTCGCCGCACCCGGACCTGGTGGAGTCGTGGCCGGAGGTCTACATCTCGATGGGCCAGACGGCCGAGGAGGTGGCGCGCCGTTACGGCGTGAGCCGCGAGGACCAGGACGCGTACGCGCTGGAGAGCCACCGGCGGGCGGCGGCGGCGATCGCGGCAGGCCGGTTCCGGGAGGAGATCGTGCCCGTGCGCGTGCCCGCGGCCGACCTCGCCCGGCCGGCGCTGCCGACGGGCCTGCGCACGGGGGTGGCCGCCGCCTACCGCGCGGCGGGCGGGCCGCTCGCGTGGGCGATCGGCGCGGACGGGGCGGCCGGCGCGGCTGCGGCGGGCGCGGGGTCCGTCGCGGGGACGGCGGTCGCGCCGCAGGAAGCCGAAGCGTGGGTCACCGTCGACACCGACGAGGGCGTCCGCCCCGACACCTCGCTTGAGGCGCTCGCGCGCCTGCGGCCCGCGTTCCGCGAGGGCGGCACGGTGACGGCCGGCAACGCCTCGCAGACCAGCGACGGCGCGGCCGCATTGGTGCTGGTGTCGGAACGCTACGCCCGCGCGCACGGCCTCAAGCCGCGGCTCCGCATGAGGAGCTTCGCCGTGTCCGGCGTCGACCCGGAAGTGATGGGCATCGGCCCCGTGCGGGCCGTCCCGAAGGCGCTGGAGCGGGCCGGCGTGCGGCTCCAGGACGTCGACGCGATCGAGCTCAACGAGGCCTTCGCCTCGCAGACGATCGCCGTGATCCGCCAGCTGGAGCTGGACCCGGCCATCGT
>JADGHN010000038.1 GCA_019683875.1 Clostridia bacterium | reverse complement strand
ACGCGCGGCGGGGCCGGGGCACGGGCGGCGCGAGGCTCCGTGGCCGGGCCGCGGCAAGCGCTGTCGTTGACACAGCCCAAGGGCGCATGATAGATTATCGTGGCCCGAGATTCCCAGGCGAGGAGGGACACCGGTGCGCGTCATCATCACCATGGCCTGCTCGCAGTGCAAGCGGCGCAACTACACGACGAGCAAGAACAAGAAGACCGGCGACAACTCTCGCCTGGAGCTTCGCAAGTACTGCAAGTTCTGTCGCGCGCACACGCTCCACCGCGAGACGCGGTGAGGACGCGGCAGCGAGCCGGTCTCAACGAACCGAAGAGTTTGCACAGGCCCGTAGCTCCAATTGGTAGAGCGGCGGTCTCCAAAACCGCATGTTGGGGGTTCGAGTCCCTCCGGGCCTGCCAATTTTATGCCGGGGGTATTCTTTCTTGAAGGGCTCCTTCGCACGCGCCTCCAAGTTCTTTCGTGAGGTCCTGGCGGAGACGCGCAAGATCGTCTGGCCGACCCGCCGCGAGACGGCGATCTACACGGGCGTCGTCATCGCGGCGGTCACGCTGGTCGCCGTCTCGATCTGGATCTTCGATTCCATTCTCGGCTACCTGCTTGGCCTGCTTGTCCAGTTCTAAAGGGATGACGGGGAGCGCCGCGGTTGATGGCTGAACACAAGCTGCTGGAACGGCACGCGAACGCGAACTGGTACGTCATCCACACGTACTCCGGGTACGAGAACAAGGTGAAGGCCAACCTGGAGAAGCGCGTGCAGTCCATGGGCATGGAGGACAAGATCTTTCAGGTTCTCGTGCCCGTGGAGGAAGAGGTCGAGATCAAGGACGGCAAGAAGCGGACCGTCCAGAAGAAGATCTTCCCCGGCTACGTCTTGGTCGAGATGGTCATGACCGACGACTCGTGGTACGTCGTGCGGAACACGCCCGGCGTGACCGGGTTCGTCGGCTCGGGCAGCAAGCCCACGGCTTTGGACGAGGAAGAGGTCAGGCAGATCCTGCGCCAGATGGGCCTGCTTGAAGAGGAGGCGCCCAAGCCGAAGCCCAAGCCGCGGATCGACCTTGAACTCGGCCAGAATATTCGCGTGCGGTCCGGCCCGTTCGACGGCTTCATCGGCGTCATCGACGGCATCGACGTCGAGCGCGGAAAGGTGCGCGTGCTCGTGTCCATGTTCGGGCGCGAGACGCCCGTGGAGCTGGACTTCACGCAGGTCGAAAAGCTGTAACGCGGGGGGCGCCCCGCTTCAGGGAGGCTCGCCGACAAGATGGCGAAGAAAGTCGTTGGCCAGATCAAGCTTCAGATTCCGGCGGGCAAGGCGACGCCCGCGCCGCCGGTCGGCCCGGCGCTGGGCCAGCACGGCGTGAACATTCCGCAGTTCACGAAGGAGTTCAACGAGCGCACCAAGGATCAGGTCGGCCTGATCATCCCTGTCGTGATCACGGTGTACGCCGACCGCTCGTTCGACTTCATCACGAAGACGCCGCCGGCTGCAGTTCTGCTGAAGAGGGCGGCGGGGCTGGAGAAGGGGTCGGGCGTGCCGAACCGCAACAAGGTCGGCAAGGTCACCCGCCAGCAGATCCGCGAGATCGCCACGCTGAAGATGCCGGACCTGAACGCCGCGTCCATCGAGGCGGCGGAGCGCATGGTGGAAGGCACCGCCCGCAGCATGGGCATCGAGGTCGTCGGCTAGTCGGACGCCTCGTCGTTCACGGAATGGGAGAGCGCCGCGCGGCGCTCGTTTGGACCAGGCGCGGGCCAGGGGTCCGCGTTCGAAGGAGGAATCGGCCGTGCCGAAGCACGGAAAGCGTTACGTCGATGCGAAGAAGTCGCTGCCGCCCGAGCCGTTTGAGGACGTTCGGGAGGCGCTCGCGAAGGTCAAGGAGCTCGCGAAGGCCAAGTTTGACGAGACCATCGAGGTCGCGGTCCGGCTTGGCGTCGATCCGCGCCACGCGGACCAGATGGTGCGCGGCGCCGTGGCTCTGCCGCACGGCACCGGCAAGGCTGTCCGCGTGATCGCGTTCGCGAAGGGCGAAAAGGCCAAGGAGGCGCAGGCCGCCGGCGCGGACGAGGTCGGGGCCGAGGACCTGGCCAAGAAGATCGAGGACGGCTGGCTCGAGTTCGACGTGGCGGTGGCCACGCCGGACATGATGGGCACGGTCGGCAAACTGGGGCGCATCCTCGGGCCGCGCGGCCTGATGCCGAACCCCAAGGCGGGCACCGTCACGTTCGACATCGCCCAGGCCGTCAAGGAGATCAAGGCGGGCAAGATCGAGTACCGCACGGATCGGAGCGGCATCGTCCACGCGCCGATCGGCAAGGCCTCCTTCAGCGTCGAGCAGCTTGAGGAGAACTTCCGGGCGCTCATGGAGGCCCTCGTGCGGGCCAAGCCGGCGGCCGCGAAGGGCCAGTACATCCGGTCCGTGGCCGTGTCCAGCACCATGGGCCCGTCGGTGCGGATCCTTCCGTCGCGGGCCACGGCGTAACCGGCGGCTTGCGCCGCCCTCCGCGCGGTGGTACAATCCGCCGCGGCGGCTTGGCGCCGCGGAGTGTTTTCCACAACTTGATACCCGGCCGTAGACAGCAGGTGCGTTGGCGTAAGCGCCCCACCGGGGCCGCCTGCCGAGGCGCGATCACCGAAAGTTTGGCCCGCCGCTGCGGCGGCGGGGTCCGGCGTTCGCCCCTCCGTGCGTCTACGGAGGGGCGTCTGTGTTGGGGGGTGGGACATTGTCGCGCAACCGCGAGCTGAAAGAGGCCCGCGTGGCTGAGATCAAAGAGAAGCTCGAGCGCGCGCCGGCGGCGGTGCTGGCGGATTTCCGCGGGCTCACCGTGGCGGACGACACCGAGCTGCGCCGGCGCCTGCGGGCCGCGGGCGTGGAGTACTCGGTCGTCAAGAACACGCTGCTGGGCTTGGCGGCCAAGCAGGCGGGCATCACGGGGCTGGAGCCGCATCTCGAAGGGCCGACGGCGATCGCCTTCAGCTTCTCGGACGCCACGGCGGCCGCCCGGGAGCTGAGCGCCTTCGCG
Organism: Clostridia bacterium; assembly: GCA_019683875.1. Classification (NCBI taxonomy): domain Bacteria; kingdom Bacillati; phylum Bacillota; class Clostridia; species Clostridia bacterium. Next base: position 11,827 of record JADGHN010000038.1, on the reverse strand, counting down.
AAGGATCACCAGCAACTGCAGATCAAGGCGGGCATCCTGGAGGGTCGCGTCGTCTCGGCCGCGGAGGTCAAGGCTCTTGCGGATCTCCCGCCGCGGGAGGTTCTTCTCGCGAAGGTTCTGGCGGGCATCCAGGCGCCTCTCACGCAGCTCGCCGTCGTGCTCGCCGCGCCGCTGCGGGGATTCGTCACCGCGGCCAACGCGCTTCGCGAACAGCGGGCCGCTGCCGGATAACGGCAAGATCCATTGGAGGTGGACGCGTTGTCGAAGGTCGAACAGGTGTTGGAGCTCGTCGAAGGGCTTTCCGTTCTGGAGCTGGCTGAGCTCGTCAAGAAGTTCGAGGAGAAGTTCGGCGTCTCCGCGGCCGCGCCGGTCGCCGTGGCCGCCGCGGCTCCGGGCGCGGGCGCCGCTCCGGCGGCCGCCGCGGAGGAGCAGGCGGAGTTCGACGTGATCCTCGCGGACGCCGGCGACAAGAAGATCCAGGTCATCAAGGTCGTGCGCGAGCTCACCGGGCTCGGCCTGAAGGAAGCGAAGGACCTGGTCGACGGGGCGCCGAAGCCGGTCAAGGAGAAGGTCAGCAAAGAGGAAGCCGAGCAGATCAAGGCGAAACTGGTGGAAGCGGGCGCCACGGTCGAGATCAAGTAACGTGGCGCGCCACTGAAGAACGCACGTGTCCGAGGAGGCCAACCGGGCCAAGCAGAGATCGGCGCTCGGTTAGCCTCCTTTTGCCTCTTGACCAGATTTCCAGTGGTGTGCTAGTATCCAACATTGCCGTATTGTCTGCGGAGTTGGCGTCATTCTGCCCTCAAGGAGCGTGAGCGCATGGCCATCGCCGTCGAGGGACAACGACGGGAACGGCGCAGTTTTGCCCGCATTCAGGAAGTGCTCGATCTCCCCAACCTGATCGAGGTGCAGCAGAAGTCCTACGAATGGTTCCTTAAAGAGGGCTTGCAGGAACTCTTCCAGGACATCTCCCCCATTCAAGATTTTACGGGCAACCTGGTGCTGGAGTTCATCGACTACACGCTCGGAGAGCCGAAGTACAGCGTCCAGGAGTGCAAGGAACGCGACGTGACGTACGCCGCGCCTCTGCGCGTGCGCGTGCGCCTGATCAACAAGGAGACCGGCGAGGTCAAGGAGCAGGAAGTCTTCATGGGCGACTTCCCGCTCATGACGGAGCAGGGCACGTTCATCATCAACGGCGCGGAGCGCGTCGTCGTCAGCCAGCTCGTGCGCTCGCCCGGCGTCTATTATTCGGAAGACGTCGACGCGACCGGCCAGCGCCTGTACACCTGCACGGTCATCCCGAACCGCGGCGCCTGGCTGGAGTTCGAGTCGGACCCCTCGGGCGTCATTTATGTGCGCGTCGACCGCACCCGCAAGCTTCCGGCGACGGTGCTCCTCCGTGCCGTCGGCTTTGAGACGGACGCGCAGATCCTCGACATTCTCGGCGACACCGAGAACGTGCGCGCCACGCTCGACAAGGACAACACCGACAGCGCCAAGGCGGCGCTCATCGAAATCTACCGGCGCCTGCGCCCCGGCGAGCCGCCCACTGAGGACACGGCGCGGGCGCTGCTCACGAACCTCTTCTTCGAGCCCAAGCGGTACGACCTTGCCGCCGTGGGCCGGTACAAGGTGAACAAGAAGCTGAACATCCGGCATCGCCTGGTGGGGCTGGCGGCGGCCGAGGACGTCGTCAACCCGTCGACGGGCGAACGGCTCGCCAAGGCGGGCGAGCGGATCGACCGCCCGCTCGCGGAGCGCATCAGCCGTTCCGGCGTCAACCGCGTCGTCGTGCAGGACAACGACGGGCGCCGGTTCGTGGTGCTCGGCAACGGCCAGCCGGACATGGACCGGCGCACGCTCACGGTGGACGACATCGCCGCCATCATGAACTACATGGTCACGCTGTTCGGCGGCGTCGGCCACGTCGACGACATCGACCACCTCGGCAACCGCCGCCTGCGGTCCGTCGGCGAGCTTTTGCAGAACCAGTTCCGCGTGGGCCTCGCGCGCATGGAGCGCGTCGTGCGTGAGCGCATGACCATTCAGGACGTGGACATGATCACGCCGCAGGCGCTGATCAACATCCGTCCGGTCGTCGCGGCGGTGCGGGAGTTCTTCGGCTCAAGCCAGCTCTCGCAGTTCATGGACCAGACGAACCCGCTGGCGGAGCTCACGCACAAGCGGCGCCTGTCGGCCCTTGGGCCCGGCGGTCTTTCGCGGGAGCGCGCCGGCTTCGACGTGCGCGACGTGCACCACTCGCACTACGGCCGCATGTGCCCGATCGAGACGCCGGAAGGCCCGAACATCGGCCTCATCGGCGCGCTGTCGAGCTACGCGCGCGTCAACGAGTACGGCTTCATCGAGACCCCCTACCGCAAGGTGGAGAAGGGGCGCGTCACCAATGAGATCGTCTACCTGACGGCGGACGAGGAGGACGACGCCGTCATCGCCCAGGCGAATGCGCGCCTCAATCCGGACGGCACGTTCGTCGACAAGCGCGTGAACGTGCGCGCCCGCCACGAGGTCACGCAGGTGCCGCCGGAGCAGGTCGACTACATGGACGTCTCGCCCAAGCAGGTCGTGTCCGTGGCGACGGCGCTCATCCCGTTCCTCGAGAACGACGACGCGAACCGCGCGCTCATGGGCGCGAACATGCAGCGCCAGGCCGTGCCGCTTCTGCGGACGGAGGCGCCGCTCGTCGGCACGGGCATCGAGTACAAGGCGGCGATGGACTCCGGCGCCGTGGTCCTCGCGAAGCGCGCGGGCGTCGTGGAGAAGGTGGACGCGCGCGAGATCGTCGTCCGCGCCGACGACGGCACCCGCGACGAGTACCAGCTCCTGAAGTTCCAGCGCTCGAACCAGGGCACGTGCATCAACCAGAAGCCGGTGGTGCGCAAGGGCCAGCGGGTCGAGAAGGGCCAGCTCCTGGCCGACGGCCCGTCGACGGACCAGGGCGAGCTGGCGCTGGGCCGGAACGTGCTCGTCGCGTTCATGCCCTGGGAAGGGTACAACTACGAGGACGCCATCCTCATCAGCGAGAAGCTGGTGAAGGAAGACGTCTTCACCTCGATCCACATCGAGGAGCACGAGTGCGAGGCGCGCGACACCAAGCTCGGCCCTGAGGAGATCACCCGCGACATCCCGAACGTCGGCGAGGACGCGCTCAAGGACCTCGACGAGCGCGGCATCATCCGCATCGGCGCCGAGGTCCGCACGGGCGACATCCTCGTCGGCAAGGTCACGCCGAAGGGCGAGACCGAGCTGACGGCGGAGGAGCGCCTCCTCCGGGCCATCTTCGGCGAGAAGGCGCGCGAGGTGCGCGACACGTCCCTGCGCGTGCCGCACGGGGAGTCCGGCATCGTCGTCGACGTCAAGGTGTTCAGCCGCGAGAACGGCGACGAGCTGGCCCCGGGCGTCAACCAGCTCATCCGCGTCTACATCGCGCAGAAGCGGAAGATCAGCGAGGGCGACAAGATGGCCGGCCGCCACGGGAACAAGGGCGTCATCTCGAAGATCCTGCCCGAGGAAGACATGCCGTTCCTCGAGGACGGGACGCCCGTGGAGATCGTGCTGAACCCGCTCGGCGTGCCCTCGCGCATGAACATCGGCCAGGTTCTGGAGACGCACCTGGGCTGGGCGGCGAAGGCGCTCGGCCTCCACGTGGCCACGCCGGTGTTCGACGGCGCCACGGAAGAGGACATCGTCCGGATGCTGCGGGAAGCCGGCCTGCCCGAGGACGGCAAGGCCGTCCTGTACGACGGCCGCACCGGCGAGCCCTTCGACAGCAAGGTCACGGTCGGCTACGTCTACATGCTGAAGCTCGCGCACCTCGTGGACGACAAGATCCATGCGCGCTCGACGGGTCCGTACTCGCTCGTCACGCAGCAGCCCCTGGGCGGCAAGGCGCAGTTCGGCGGCCAGCGCTTCGGCGAGATGGAAGTCTGGGCGCTTGAGGCGTACGGTGCCGCGTACACGCTGCAGGAGCTGCTGACGGTGAAGTCGGACGACATCGTCGGCCGCGTGAAGACCTACGAGGCGATCATCAAGGGCGAGAACATCCCGGAGCCGGGCGTGCCGGAGTCGTTCAAGGTGCTCATTAAGGAGATGCAGAGCCTCTGCCTGGACGTGAAGATCCTCACGGAGGACAGCAAGGAGATCGAGATCCGCGAGTCGGCCGACGACATCTACGACACGGCCCGCGACCTCGACCTCGACCTCGGCGAGGGCCAGGCCGAGCGGACGAAGGTGCTGGCCGGCCGCCGCACCGGCTCGGAGGCTGACGACGCGAATCGCGAGCGTCGCGCGTCGTTCGACTTCGACGCCGACGACGGCTTCGCCGGCGAGGACGGGGACGGAGACGACGCGGACGACGACAACCCGGTCGACGAAGACGACGACGAAAGCTGGGCTCGGGAGTGAGCGGCTTGAAGACGATGGATCACTTCGCGGCCGAAGCCGAAGAGGAACAGCTGATCGCGGACATCAACAACTTCGACGCGCTCTACATCGGCCTGGCGTCCCCGGACAAGATCCGGGAGTGGTCGCGCGGCGAGGTCAAGAAGCCCGAGACGATCAACTACCGCACGCTCAAGCCGGAGCGGGAAGGTCTCTTCTGCGAGAAGATCTTCGGGCCCACGAAGGACTGGGAGTGCCACTGCGGCAAGTACAAGCGCGTCCGCTACAAGGGCATCGTGTGCGACCGTTGCGGCGTGGAGGTCACGCGTTCCAGCGTCCGCCGCGAGCGCATGGGGCACATCGAGCTCGCGGCGCCGGTGTCGCACATCTGGTACTTCAAGGGCATCCCCAGCCGCATGGGGCTGCTCCTGGACATGTCGCCGCGCTCGCTGGAGAAGGTGCTCTACTTCGCCAGCTACATCGTCCTCGACCCCGGCGAGACGCCGCTTATGGAGCGCCAGCTGCTGACGGACGCCGAGTACCGGGAGTACCGGGAGAAGTACGGCAACGCCTTCCGCGCCGGCATGGGCGCCGAGGCGATCAAGGAACTCCTTGAGCGCATGGACCTCGACGAGCTGGCCGAGGAACTGCGCCACGAGATCCGGCACAGCAGCGGGCAGCGCCGCATGCGCGCCGTACGGCGGCTGGAAGTCGTCGAGGCCTTCCGGAAGTCGGGCAACCGGCCGGAGTGGATGATCCTCGAGGTCATCCCCGTCATCCCGCCGGACCTGCGCCCGATGGTCCAGCTCGACGGCGGCCGCTTCGCCACGAGCGACCTGAACGACCTGTACCGGCGCGTGATCAACCGCAACAACCGGCTCAAGCGGCTGCTCGACCTCGGCGCCCCGGACATCATCGTGCGCAACGAGAAGCGCATGCTTCAGGAGGCCGTGGACGCCCTGATCGACAACGGCCGCCGCGGCCGTCCGGTCACCGGCCCGGGGAACCGCCCGCTCAAGAGCCTGTCCGACATGCTCAAGGGCAAGCAGGGCCGCTTCCGCCAGAACCTCTTGGGGAAGCGCGTCGACTACTCCGGCCGTTCGGTGATCGTCGTCGGGCCGCACCTCAAGATGCACCAGTGCGGCCTTCCGAAGGAGATGGCCCTCGAGCTCTTCAAGCCGTTCGTGATGAAGCGGCTCGTGGAGCTCGGCTACGCGCACAACATCAAGAGCGCGAAGCGCATGGTGGAGCGCGCCCGGGACGAGGTGTGGGACGTCCTCGAGGAGGTCATCAAGGAGCACCCGGTGCTCCTGAACCGGGCGCCCACGCTGCACCGCCTGGGCATTCAGGCGTTCGAGCCGGTGCTGGTGGAGGGGCGCGCCATCCAGATCCACCCGCTGGTCTGCACGGCGTACAACGCGGACTTCGACGGAGACCAGATGGCCGTGCACGTCCCGCTGTCCGCCGAGGCGCAGGCGGAGGCGCGCATCCTCATGATGGCGACGAACAACATCCTGAACCCGAAGGACGGCGCGCCCGTCGTCACGCCCACACAGGACATGGTCATGGGCGCCTACTACCTGACCATGGAGAAGGACGGCGTGAAGGGCGAGGGGAGCGTGTTCGCGTCTCCGGAAGAAGCGATCCTCGCGTACGACACGGGCGCCGTCGCCCTGCACGCGAAGATCCAGCTGCGGCTTGAGCCGGGACAGCCGCGGATCGAGACGACGGTCGGCCGGGTGATCTTCAACGAGAGCATCCCGAAGGAGCTCCGCTTCATCAACAAGGTCGTGGACCGCAAGGAGCTCGGCCGCATCGTCGCCGAATGCTACCGGCTCCTCGGCGCGGCCGGCACGGTGAAGATGCTCGACGGCATCAAGGAGCTCGGCTTCCACTACGCCACGCGGGCGGGCGTGAGCATCGGCGTCACGGACCTGGACGTGGACATCAACAAGGCCGAGATCCTGCAGAAGGCCGAAGCGCAGGTGGAGCAGATCGAGGCCCAGTACCGCCGGGGCCTCCTGACGGCGCAGGAGCGGTACGACCGCGTCGTCGCCATCTGGAACCAGGCGAAGGACGAGCTGCAGCAGCGCCTGGTGGAGACGCTGGACCGGTTCAACCCGGTGTACATGATGGCGATCTCCGGCGCCCGAGGGAACATGGCGCAGATCACGCAGCTCGCCGGCATGCGCGGGCTCATGGTCGACCCGTCGGGCCGCACGATCGAGCTTCCGGTGAAGGCGAGCTTCCGCGAGGGTCTGACGGTGCTCGAGTACTTCACCTCGACGCACGGCGCCCGCAAGGGCCTCGCCGACACGGCGCTGCGCACGGCCGACTCCGGCTACCTCACGCGGCGCCTGGTCGACGTGGCGCAGGACGTCATCGTCCGCGAGGAGGACTGCGGCACCACGTCGGGCGTGAAGGTGCGCGCGATCACCGACGGCATGGAGGAGATCGAGTCGCTCCACGACCGCATCGTCGGGCGGGTCGCCCTGCATGACCTCGTCGATCCGACCTCCGGCGAGGTCATCGTCCGCGGCAACGAGATGATCGACGAGACGGCGGCCGACCGCATCGTGAAGGCCGGCATCGCCGAGGTGGAGATCCGCTCGGTGCTCGCCTGCCGCTCGCGCTACGGCGTCTGCGCGATGTGCTACGGCCGCAACCTCGCGACCGGCAAGCTGGTCGACGTCGGCGAGGCGGTCGGCATCATCGCCGCGCAGTCGATCGGCGAGCCGGGCACGCAGCTGACGATGCGCACGTTCCACACGGGCGGCGTCGCCGGGGACGACATCACCCAGGGTCTGCCGCGCGTCGAGGAGCTCTTCGAGGCGCGCAAGCCCAAGGGGCAGGCCGTCATCTCGGAAGTCGACGGCGTCGCGGAGATCGTGGAGAACCGCGGCCGGCGCGAGGTGCGGATCGTCCAGGAGGACGGCACGTACCAGGCGTACACGGTGCCGTTCGGGGCGCGCATCCGCGTACGGTCCGGGGACCGCGTGGAGGCGGGCGACGAGCTCACCGAAGGCTCGGTGAACCCGCACGACATCCTCAAGATCAAGGGCGTGCGCGGCGTGCAGCAATACATCCTGCAGGAGGTGCAGCGGGTGTACCGCCTGCAGGGCGTGGACATCAACGACAAGCACATCGAGATCATCATCCGGCAGATGCTGCGCAAGGTGAAAGTGGAGGACGCCGGCGACACGGACCTCCTGCCCGGGGGCCTCGTCGACGTGTTCGAGCTCGAGGAGGCCAACGCGAAGGTGCGCGAGGCCGGCGGCGAGCCGGCCGTGGCCAAGCCGGTGCTGCTCGGGATCACGAAGGCGTCGCTGGCCACGGACTCGTTCCTCTCGGCCGCGTCGTTCCAGGAGACCACGCGCGTGCTCACGGAGGCGTCGACGAAGGGCAGGCGCGATCCGCTGCTCGGCCTCAAGGAAAACGTGATCATCGGCAAGCTGATCCCGGCGGGCACGGGCATGTCCCGCTACCGCAACATCCGCGTGTGGGTCGACGCGCCGGCGGCCGAGACGCGCGACGAAGCCGGCACCAACGGCACGTACGTCGCGGCGTCGGTCGAAGACCGGCCCGTCTCGGTGCTCGGCTCGCAGCCGTACGGCATCAGCGGCGGAAACGACACTGAAAAGGAAGAAAAGGAAGAGAAGTGACCGGCGGGCGCCGCGCCCGGCATTGATGGGTGCGGCGCCTTGTCGTGTCTTCATTGACACCTGTTGTCAGGCCGCTTAATATTAACGAGTGTCTGTCTCTATGCCTGATTGGGATCGGCGGTCGAGCCGCCGGGAGCGCACGTGATCGATGAACGCTTGAAGTCCGCCAAGCACCGCACGGTCGGCGTCAAGCAGACCACCAAAGCGGTGCAGAAGGGCCTGGCAGAAGTGGTGTTCGTGGCCCGGGACGCGGAACGCAGCATCGTGGCGCCGCTCCTGGAAGCGTGCCAGCAGCAGGGCGTGGAGGTGCTGGAGGCCGAGTCGATGGCCTGGCTCGGCAAGGCCTGCGGGATCGACGTCGGCGCTTCAGCGGCGGCCGTCCTGCGGCAACCGTTGACGCGAAACTCCTGAGCGCCGGCGGCGCCGGCTGTCGAGGGCGGCCCGGCGAAGGGCAAACGCGAGTGGAGAAAGGGGGTTGGAAGTATGCCGACGATCAACCAGCTCATCCGTCACGGTCGCAAAGCGGTGCGCGCGAAGTCGGACGCTCCCGCCTTGCGCGGCAACCCGCAGCGCCGTGGCGTGTGCACCGTCGTCAAGACCGTGACCCCCAAGAAGCCGAACTCCGCGCTGCGCAAGATCGCGCGCGTCCGTCTGACCAACGGCATCGAAGTGACGGCGTACATCCCCGGCGAGGGTCACAACCTCCAGGAGCACTCCGTCGTGCTCGTGCGCGGGGGACGCGTCAAGGATCTCCCGGGCGTGCGCTACCATATCGTTCGCGGCACCCTGGACGCGGCCGGCGTCGAGAAGCGCCGCCAGGGCCGGTCCAAGTACGGGGCCAAGCGGCCGAAGAAGTGAACCCGGCGCGCAAGACCGCCGCGCGGTGACTGTGGAATCCCCCGTGCCGGGGGGTTCGCGCTGTTCGCGGGCATTGCGTGAACCGGCAGTGGCTTGAAGTCTGGCGAGGTCCGCGAAGCGGGCCGGAAGGAGGCAGAAACCCGATGCCGAGAAAGGGCCGAGTCCCACGGCGTGAGGTCGCGCCCGACCCGGTGTACAAGAGCGAGCTGGTGGCCCGTTTCATCAACAAGATCATGAAAGACGGCAAGAAGACGCTTGCCCAAAGGATTTTCTACGAGGCGATGAACCTCGTGGCGGAGCGCTCGAAGCGCGACCCGCTCGAAGTCTTTGAAGCGGCCATTCGCAACGTTGCGCCGGTGCTGGAGGTGCGGCCGCGTCGCGTCGGCGGCGCGACGTACCAGGTGCCGGTCGAGGTGCGGCCGGAGCGCCGTCTCTCGTTGGCGATGCGCTGGATCGTGACGTTCGCCCGGGAGCGTGGAGAGCGGACCATGGCGCAGCGCCTGGCCGGCGAGCTCCTGGACGCCGCCAACAACCAGGGCGCGGCGGTGCGTCGCAAGGAAGAGATGCATCGCATGGCCGAGGCCAACCGCGCGTTCGCGCATTATCGCTGGTAGGCATTCATTGAAAGACCGCGCGGCTCCGCGTTCGGCGGCCGCGCACAGGAGGACGGTAGCCGTGGCAGGCTCGCAGACGCAGTCCAAAGGCGGAACCGCGGTCAACCGCACCGTCCCGTTGGAACGTTACCGGAACATCGGGATTTCCGCGCATATTGACGCTGGAAAGACCACGACCACGGAACGGATCCTCTTTTACACGGGGCGCGTGCACAAGATCGGCGAAGTGCACGAGGGCTCCGCCACGATGGACTGGATGGAGCAGGAGCAGGAGCGCGGCATCACGATCACGTCGGCCGCGACCACCGCGTTCTGGAAGGACCATCGCATCAACATTATCGATACGCCCGGCCACGTGGACTTCACCGTCGAGGTGGAGCGTTCGCTTCGCGTTCTCGATGGCGTGATCGCCATCTTCTCCGCGAAGGAGGGCGTGGAGCCGCAGTCGGAGACGGTGTGGCGCCAAGCGGACCGCTATCGCGTCCCGCGCCTCGCTTACGTCAACAAGATGGATACGCTGGGCGCCGATTTCTACCACGTCGTGGAGCAGATCCGCGAGCGCCTGCGCGCGAACGCGGTGCCCATCCAGCTTCCGATCGGCGTGGAGGACACCTTCCGCGGCGTCGTCGACCTCATCACGGGCAAGGCGATCATCTACGTCGACGACCTCGGCACGCGCAGCGAGGAGACGGACGTCCCTGAGGACCTGCGGGACAAGGTCGCGGAGTACCGGGAAAAGCTGATCGAGGCCGTCGCGGAGACGGACGACGCGCTCATGGAGCGCTACCTCGAAGGCGAGGAGCTGTCGGAGGACGAGATCCGCGCCGCGTTGCGCCGGGCCACCATCTCGATGAAGATCGTGCCCGTGCTGTGCGGCTCCTCGTACCGCAACAAGGGCGTCCAACCGCTGCTCGACGCCGTCGTCTACTACCTGCCTTCGCCGCTCGACATTCCGGCCGTCAAGGGCACGGATCCGAACACCGGCGAGGAGATCCAGCGCCTCGTCAGCGACGAGGAACCGTTCTCGGCGCTCGCGTTCAAGATCATGACGGACCCGTACGTCGGCAAGCTGACGTTCTTCCGTGTGTATTCGGGCGTCCTGAAGTCCGGTTCCTACATCTACAACGTGAACAAGGGCAAGCGGGAGCGCGTCGGCCGGCTGCTCCTGATGCACGCGAATCACCGCGAGGACATCTCGGAGGTCGCGACGGGCGACATCGCCGCGGCCGTCGGCCTCAAGGTCACGACGACCGGCGACACCCTCGCGGACGAGAACAACCCGATCGTGCTCGAGGCCATGGAGTTCCCGGAGCCGGTCATCTCCGTGGCGATCGAGCCGAAGACCCAGGCCGACACCGACAAGCTCGGCGAGGCCCTCGCCAAGCTGGCGGAAGAGGACCCGACGTTCCGCATGTACACCGACCAGGAGACCGGCCAGACGATCATCGCCGGCATGGGCGAGCTCCACTTGGAGATCATCGTCGACCGGCTGATGCGGGAGTTCAAGGTCCAGGTCAACGTCGGCAAGCCTCAGGTGGCGTACAAGGAAACGATCCGCAAGACGGTCCGCGCCGAAGGCCGCTTCGTGCGCCAGTCGGGCGGCCACGGCCAGTACGGCCACTGCTGGCTGGAGCTGGAGCCGCTTGAGGCGGGCAAGGGCTTTGAGTTCGTCAACAAGATCGTCGGCGGCGTGATTCCGAAGGAGTTCATCCCCGCCATCGAGGCCGGCGTGAAGGAGGCCATGGAGTCGGGCGTGCTGGCCGGCTACCCGGTCATCGACGTCCGCGCCACGGTCTACGACGGCTCCTACCACGAGGTCGACTCGTCCGAGATGGCGTTCAAGATCGCGGGCGCCATGGCGTTCAAGAACGGCGCGCAGCAGGCCAACCCGGTCCTCCTGGAGCCGATCATGAAAGTCGAGGTCGTCGTCCCGGAGGAGTACATGGGCGAGGTCATCGGCGACCTGAACTCGCGGCGCGGGCGCATCGAGGGCATGGAGCCGCGCGCCGGCGCGCAGGCCATCCGCGCGTACGTGCCGCTCGCGGAGATGTTCGGCTACGCCACGGACCTGCGCTCCAAGACGCAGGGCCGCGGTACGTACACGATGGAGCCGAGCCACTATGAGGAAGTGCCGCGCAACATCGCGGAAGAGATCATCAACCGGGGCAAGAGCAAGAGCAACAAGTAACGCGAGGGGGGCGAAGGCCAATGGCCAAGCAGAAGTTTGAGCGCACAAAGCCGCACGTGAACATCGGGACGATCGGTCACGTGGACCACGGGAAGACGACGTTG
>JADGHN010000037.1 GCA_019683875.1 Clostridia bacterium | reverse complement strand
GCGATCTTGTCGTCGCCCACCCAGGCGCCGGTGTACGGCGGCTCAAGCCCGGGCCGCGCCGCGATGCCGAATCGGGCGAGGGCGCGGACCTGAACCTCTTCCAGGTCGCGAAGGTACTGGTGCACGTCCCCGCCGCGGGGCGCGAGGTCCAGGATCGGGTAGCCGACGATCTGTCCTGGACCGTGGTACGTGACGTCGCCGCCGCGGTCGATCGACACCACCTCGATGCCCAGGCGGCGCAGGGTGTCGTCGTCCGCCAGGACGTTCGCCGGGTCGGCCTTGCGGCCGAGGGTGAACGTGTGCGGGTGCTCCAGGAGGATGAGCACGTCCGGAATCCGGCCTTCGGCGCGCGCCGCGGCCAGCCGCTGCTGCGCGTCCCACGCCGGGCGGTAGTCGACGCGGCCCGGCTGCAGAAGCCACGCCGTCCGCTCCGCCGTCATGACCTCGCGCCCGCCTCTTGGCGCGCGCGCAGCGCGGCCTCGTGGTCCTTCACCTGCTGCCAGGCGTGGTAGGACGAGCGGACGAGCGGCCCCGCCTCCACGTGCGTGAACCCGCGCTTCAGGCCCTCCTCCTTGAGGGCCCGGAACTCCTCGGGGCGCCAGTAGCGGAAGGCGGGGACGTGGCGCGCCTGGCTCGTCGGCCGCAGGTACTGGCCGATGGTGAGAATGTCGACCTTGGCCGAGCGAAGGTCGTCCATGGTGGCGAGGACCTCCTCGAACGTCTCCCCGAGGCCCACCATGAGCCCCGACTTCGTCGGGATGTCGGGCGCCATCTCCTTCGCCTGCGCGAGGAGGCGCAGCGATCCCTCGTAGTCGCCCTTCGGCCGCATCGCCTTGAAGAGGCGCGGCACCGTCTCGATGTTGTGGTTGAGGATGTTCGGCCGCTTGGCCATGACGATCTCAAGGTTCTCCCGCTTGCGGCGCAGGTCCGGGATCAGCACCTCGACGCTGCACTGCGGCCGGCGCTTGCGGATCTGCTCGATGCAGGCCGCAAACATCCCCGCGCCGCCGTCCGGAAGGTCGTCCCGCGTGACCGACGTGATCACGACGTGGTGGAGCCCGAGCCGCTCCACCGTCTCCGCGAGCCGCACCGGCTCCTGCAGGTCGAGCCCGGACGGCCGGCCGGACTCCACGGCGCAGTACCGGCAGGCCCAGGTGCAGACGTTCCCGAGGATCATGAACGTGGCCGTGCGGTGCTCGAAACACTCGAAGATGTTCGGACAGCGCGCCTCCTCGCAGACGGTGTGCAGGCGCTCGGAACGCAGAAGGTTCTTCACGTCCCGGTAGTTGGGCCCGGTGCTCAGCTTGACCTTCAGCCACTCCGGGCGCGCCGGCGTCTGGCCGTCCGGCCCCGGGAGCACCGGCAGCGCGCGCGTGCGTGCGCGTTCCGCCTCGTGACGATTCTCTGGGATGGCCACGTCGCCCACTCCTTTTCCGCCGGCCGCGGCGACCGGTTCAGTACAGTCCGGTCTCGGGCCCCACGCTCTCCAGGCGCCTGCGCACCTCCGTGAGGAACCGGCCGGCCTCCGCGCCGTCCACGACGCGGTGGTCGATCGACAGGCAGAGCGCCATCACGGTGCGGATGGCGATGGCGTCGCCGACGACGACCGGCTTCTTCTTCGCCCGCTCCGTCGTCAGGATGCCGGTCTGTCCGGGGACGATGATCGGCATGGAGAGCTCGGTGCCCACGGCCCCGGTGTTGTCGACGGTGAACGTGCCGCCCTGCATGTCGTCCAGGTTCAGTTTACCCGCGCGCGCCCGCGACGCGAGGTCCGCGATGGCGACCGCCAGCCCGGCGATGCTGAGCCGGTCGGCGTCGTGGATGACGGGCACGACCAGCCCGTCCTCCGTGGCGACGGCGATGCCGACATGGACGCGCTTGTGCAGGATGATGCCCGCCTCCGACCAGGTGGCGTTCAGGCGCGGCACCGCCTTCAACGCCTCCACCGCCGCCTTGACGGCAAACGGCAGGAACGTGAGGTTCACGCCCTCGCGCGCCCGGAACTCGGCGCCGCGCGACTCGATGAGGCGCTCGATGCCGGTGACGTCGGCCTCCACCATGGTCCACGCGTGCGGGATGGTGGTCGCGCTCAACACCATGTTGCGGGCGATGGTGCGGCGGATCGGCGTGAGCGGGACGAGCTCGTCGTCGGGCCCGAGCTTCGGCGCGGCGGCGGCCGCCGGAGCCGGCGCGGCCTGCGGCGGCACGGGCGCCGCCTGCGGCGCCGTCGCGGGCGACGCTGCCGGCGCGACCCCCGCGGCCCGCTGCGCCACGAAGCGTTCCACATCTTCCCTGGTGACGCGCCCGCCGGCGCCCGTCCCCCGGACCTGCGTCAGATCGACGCCGTGTTCCCGCGCGAGGCGCCGCACCGCGGGCGAGTAGCGGCCGCGCTCGGGCGCGCCCGGAGCCGCCCCTCCGGGGCCGGTGGCGCCCGTCGCCGGCGTCGCCGTGCCCGCGCCGGCGCCCGGATCCGCCGCGCCCGCAGGCGAGGGCGCGGTGGCCGAACCGTGGCTTTCCGGCGCGGACGCGTCCGCCTCGACCTCGCCCTCCGCCTCAAGGACGCAGATCGGCGTGCCGACGGGCACGGTGTCGCCTTCCGCCACGAGCAGGGCCTTCACCACGCCCGCGTACGGCGACGGCACCTCCGCGTTCACCTTGTCCGTGATCACTTCCAGCAGCGACTCGTACCGTTCGACCCGGTCCCCGGGCCGCTTCAGCCAGGCCGAGACGGTGCCTTCCGTCACGCTTTCGCCCAGCTGGGGCATCTTCACCGTGACGTCCACGCGACCGCCTCCTTTCAGAACTTGGCCAGCTCGCGCGCGGCGGCGGCGATCCGCGCCACGTCCGGCGTGAATTCGTGCTCGTAGACGTGATTGAAGCCGATCCCGGGCACGTCCGGCCCGCACAGGCGGCGGACGGGCGCGTCCAGGTGGAAGAGCGCCTCTTCCGCGATGACGGCCGCGATCTCCGCGCCCGCGCCGTAGGAGACGTTGTCCTCGTGCACGATCAGCGCCTTCCCCGTGTGCTTGGCCGTCTCCACGATCGTCTTCTTGTCGAGGGGCTTGAGCGAGCGCACGTCGACGACCGTGCACTCGATCCCCTCCTGCTTCAGCTGGTCCGCGGCGCGCAGCGACTCATGCAAGAGGAAGCCGTAGCTGTAGATCGTGACGTGCCGCCCCTCGCGCCGCACCTCCGCGGGACCGAGCGGCACGGTGTAGTCCCCGTCGGGGACCTCCTGGCGCACGGAGCGGTACGCCTTCTTGTGCTCCAGGAAGATGACCGGGTCGTCGTCGCGGATGGCTGCCTTCAGCATGCCCTTCGCGTCGTACGGGAACGACGGCAGGACGACCTTCAGCCCGGGGATGTGCGCGTAGAAAGCCTCCACGCTCTGGGAATGGTAGAGCGCACCGTGGACGCCGGGACCGCCGCCGTAGGGCATGCGGATGACGAGCGGCACCTTCCAGCCGCCGTTGGACCGGTAGTACATGCGCGCGGCCTCACTCTGGATCTGGTTGAAGGCGGGGAAGGAGAAGTCGGCGAACTGCATCTCCGCGATCGGCCGGAGGCCGTTCAGCGCCATGCCGATCGCCATGCCGGCGATGCTCGACTCCGCGAGCGGCGTGTCGATCACGCGCGCCTCGCCGTACTTCTCGATGAGACCGGCGCTGGCGCGGAACACGCCGCCGCGCAGGCCGACGTCCTCGCCCAGCAGCACCACGGACGGATCCCGCGCCATCTCCTCGTCCATGGCGTCGTGAATCGCTTCGATGAGCGTCTTCTCAGGCACTTCGGGCGCCTCCCTAGCCGATCGCCGGCTCGCTGGCGTAGAGCCGGGCGTACAAGTCTTCGGGGCGTGGATCGGCCGCCTTCTCGGCGTAGGCGGTCGCGTCGTCGACCTCTTTCTTGACGGCTTCCTCAAGTTCCGCGAGACGGGCGTCGTCCAGGATCCCTTCCCGCTTGAGGCGATCGGCGAAGAGCAGAAGCGGGTCGCGCTTGCGCTCGGCTTCCACCTCTTCGCGGCTGCGGTAGCTGCGGTCGTCGTCATCGGACGAGTGCGGCGTCAAACGGTAGACCTTGGCCTCGATGAACGTCGCGCCCTCGCCCGCGCGGGCGCGCTCGACGGCCCGCTTCATGACCGCGTACACGGCGATGGGGTCGCGGCCGTCCACCGTCACGCCCGGGAAGCCGTACCCGGCCGCGCGGTCGGCGACGTTCTCGATGGCCATCTGCTTCGAGGCGGACACGGAGATGGCGTACTTGTTGTTCTGGCAGACGAAGATGACCGGCAGCTTGTAGATGCCCGCCCAGTTCATCGCCTCGTGGACGTCGCCCTGCTGGGCCGAACCCTCGCCGAAGGAGGTGTAGACCACGGTGTCCTCGCCGCGCAGCCGCGCGGCATACCCGATGCCGGCGGCGTGGACGGCCTGCACGGCGACCGTGCTCGACTGCGACACGATGCGCAGCTTCGGGTGCGAGTAGTGGCCCGGCATCTGCCGCCCGCCGCTGCTCGGCCCCTCCGCGCGTCCGAAGAAGTCGAGCATGACCTCCCGCGGCGTCATGCCCATGGTGAGCACGACGCCGAGATCACGGTAGTACGGCAGCGTGAAGTCCTTGCCGCGCTCCAGCGCCCAGGCGCAACCCACCTGCGCCGCCTCGTGCCCCTGGCAGGAGATCACGAAGGGCGCCTTGCCCATGCGGTTCATCACCCACTGGCGCTCGTCCAGGCGACGCGCCAGAAGCATCGTCCGGTACATGCCGACGAGGTCCTCTTCGGTCAGACCGAGCTTCTTCCAATCGCCCAACTCCGCCCACCTCCGCGACGCCGGCGCTCGATCCCGCCGGCGGCTGATCAAAAATGAATGGCCCGGCCCTCGACGGCCAAGCCGGCTTCTCCGAGAACCTCCGACAGCGTGGGGTGCGGGTGGATGACGGTGCCCAGCTCCCACGCCGTGCCGTCCATGAACCGCAGGAGCGCGCCCTCCGCGATCAGGTCCGTCGCGTGCGGCCCGATCAGGTGCACCCCCAGCACGCCGCCGTCCTCGTCGGCGACCACCTTGCAGAAACCCTCGCCTTCGCCGACGATCAGCGCCTTGCCGATGGCGCGGAACGGGAACGTACCGACCTTGACCGTATGACCGGCGTCCCTCGCCTCCTTCTCGCTGTAGCCGACGCTCGCGACCTGCGGCCGGCAGTACGTGGCCTTCGGCGCTTTCGTGTAGTCGATCGGTTCCGGGTCGTGCCCGGCCGCCGTCTCCACGGCCACGATCCCCTCGTGCGCCGCCACGTGGGCCAGCTGCAGCCCGCCGACGACGTCGCCGATGGCGTACACGCCGGGGACGTTCGTGCGCATGTGACCGTCCACGCGAATGAATCCTCGCTCCACGGCCACGCCGGTCGTCTCAAGACCGTAGCCCTCCAGGCGCGCCGCGCGGCCGACGGCCACGAGCAGCACCTCGGCCTTGAGCGCCAAATCCTCGTCGCCCCTTCTCACGGTCAGCGAAACCCCGTCCGGCTCCGCCTTCACCGACTCCGCCAGCACCTGCGCGCCCGTCAGGCACCGGATGCCGCGCTTCTCGAACGCGCGCTGCAGTTCCGCGGAGACGTCCTCGTCCTCAAGCGGCACGATGCGCGGCAACCACTCGACCAGCGTGACCTCCGCGCCGAAGTCCCGGAACAGCGACGCGAACTCCACCCCCACGGCGCCGGCGCCGACGACGACGACCGACGACGGCCGCCGGGCCATCTGTAGGGCATGGTCGCTGGAAATGATCCGCTCCCCGTCGAACGGGAGCCCGGGCAGTTCGCGCGGGCGCGAACCGGTGGCGATGATCGTGTGCGACGCGGTCAGGACGCGGTCGGCCACGCGCACGCGCCCCGGCCCTTCCAGCGTGCCGTGGCCGCGGACCAGTTCCACCCCGTTCTTCTTCAGGAGGTACTCCACGCCGCGGTGCAGCGTGGTCACGATGCGGCCGCGGCGCTCCGCGAGGCGGGACCAGTCGACGTCCGCCCCGGCGACCGGCGCGAGCCCGAAGTCCGCGGCGCGACGGATGTCGTTCAAGAGATCGGCCGCCTGCAGCATCACCTTGGTCGGAATGCACCCGCGGTGCAGGCAGGTTCCCCCGACCTTGTCCTCCTCGACAAGCGCCGTCTTCATGCCCAGTTGCGCGGCCCGAATGGCGGCGACGTACCCGCCCGTGCCGCCGCCGAGGATCACGACGTCGAAATCGGCCACGTGCCTCGCCCCTTCCCCGAAACCCGCCTTCAAGGTTAGTACGACTCGACTTCGACTGGAAAGCCCGCGCCGTCCTGCATGGCCGCCCGAGGACCGGCATAGGCATGCCGCGTGGAGGCCGCCGCCGATCATGACCTTGCTCCTCGTCTGGGCCGCGGCTGCCGCGGGGCTGATCGTCGTGGCGGCCGAACTCTTCGTCAACGGCGTGGAGTGGCTCGCCCACCGGTGGAAACTCGGTCCCGCGGGCACCGGTTCCGTCCTCGCCGCGATGGGCGGCACCCTTCCCGAGACGCTCGTCACGCTGCTGGCCGCGCTGAGCGGCGCCGGCGGCGTGAGCACGGGCACGGCGCTGGGATCCCCCGCGGTGCTGGCCACGCTCGCCTTCGGCCTCGTCGGCCTGGCGGGGACGGCGCGCGCAGGCGCGCGGGAGCCGCGGGCGGCCCGGCGCACCGACCGGGGCGTCCGCCGCAATCTCCAGTGGTTCGGCGTCCTCTTCGGCGCGGCCGTCGCCCTGACCCTCGTGCCCGCCCCGCGGCTCAAGCTTGCGCTGGCGCCGTGTTTCCTCGCGGCGTGGGCGGCGTTCTGCCTGCAGAGTTGGGACCGCGACGACCGCGGCGATCCTCCCCCGTCCGCATTGTTTCGACTTCCCTTCGCCGGCCGCCTGCCGTGGGTCGTCGCGCAAACGTTGGCAGGGTGCGCGGGCCTCGCCTACGGAGCCGAGCAACTCGTGCACGCGCTCGAAGGGCTGAGCGCGGCGTTGGGCCTGCCGTCGCTGATTGTTTCGCTCTCCCTCGCCCCGCTCGCGACGGAACTCCCCGAGATCACCACGGCGACGCTCTGGGCCCTGCGCGGCAAGTTCGACCTCGCCCTGCAGAACGTCAGCGGCGCGCTCGTCATGTCGGCCACGTTGCCGGTCGCCGTGTCCCTCGCCCTCTGTCCGTGGCGCATGTCGC
Organism: Clostridia bacterium; assembly: GCA_019683875.1. Taxonomy (NCBI): domain Bacteria; kingdom Bacillati; phylum Bacillota; class Clostridia; species Clostridia bacterium. Next base: position 7,696 of record JADGHN010000037.1, on the reverse strand, counting down.
CCCCCGCGATGGTGGCGGTGGGCGCGGCCGGGCTCGGCACCGCCCTGGCCTGGCGCGCGACGGGCGGCCGCGGCCACGGGCCGTGGCTCTCCGCGTGCGGCCTCGCGTTCGTCGCGTACCTCGCCGTCCTCTTCATGTGAGGGCGCGGCCGGCCGCGGCGCGATCAAGCGGCCGCGTGAGATGGGGAACACTGGGTCCGGGGGTGGATCCGCATGGCGGGCGAAGACGCGATTGTGATTCTCGGAGCCGGGTACGCCGGCCTGTCGGCGTACCTTGAGCTCCGCCGCGCGCTCGGCCGCAGGGGCGAGGTCGTGCTCGTCAACCGCGGCCGGACGCACTACTTCACGACGGAACTGCACGAATTCGTCGCCGGCGACGAGGAGGAAGCCGACATCACCGTGCCCCTCGATCGTCTCGTGCAGCCGCCGCACCGGCTCGTCATCGACCGCGTCGCCGCGATCGACGCCGCGGCACGCGTCGTGCGCTGCGAGCGGACCGAGGTTCCATACGGTTGGCTGATCGTGGCCCTGGGCAGCATTCCCGAGTATTACGGCGTGCCGGGCGCAAAGGAGCACGGCGTGCCGCTGACGGACCTGCGCAGCGCACGGCGGCTGCGCAACCGCCTGGCCGGCCTGGCGGAGCGCCGGCCGGACGCGCGCGTGATCGTCGTCGGCGGCGGACTGACCGGCGTCCAGCTGGCCGCGGAGATCGCCGAGAGCGATCCGGGCCTGCAGGTGACCGTCGTCGACGCCGGGCCCCAGATCATGCCCGGCTTCGAGCCGGAACTCGTGGAAGCGGCCGTGCGCACGCTGGAGTCCAAGGGCGTGCGGCTGTTGACGGGACGGGCGATCGTCGAGGTCGACGGCGAGCACGTCACGCTGGAGGGCGGCGAGACGCGCGGGTACGACCTGCTCGTGTGGGCCGGCGGCGTGCGCGCCAACCCCGTTGTGCGTGCCTCGGGCCTGCCGGTGACGCGGGGCGACCGCGGGCTGGTGGATGCGCACCTCCGGTGCACCGCGGACGAGCGCATCTTCCTCGCCGGCGACTGTTCCGCGCCGACCGACCCGGCGACGGGCCGGGTGGTGCCGCCCACCGCACAGATGGCGGTGCAGGAGGGACGCCTGGCGGCCCGCAACGTCTGCCGCGCGATGCGCGGGGAACCGCTTGAGGCGTTTGTGCCGCGCCAACGGGGCGTATTTGCGTCGCTCGGCCGCCACGAGGGGGTCGGCCGCTGGGGCCGCGAAAGCCTTTACGGTGTGCCCGCCATGGTCATCAAGCGGCTTGTCGAGGCGCATCACGCGTATGACGTCGGCGGCGTCGCCTACCTCCTCCGGCGCCTCGCCGCGATCGCCGGCTGGGGCCGCCCGGCGCGGCGCCGCCACTGGCGCCGCCGCCCGGCGTTGCCGTCCGGCGACGGCAGCCCGGTCGCGGGCCATCTTCGCACCTGATTCGCTCCGGCAGAAGGCGAACGGCAAATCGCGCCGTATAAGAGAACTGCGCCGAGTTGTGCCTGCGGCGCGCCGTTCGCCTGCTCCCTTCGCGGGGGCATGACCGAGGAGGATGCGTGTGGCCCCCGTCGTCGTGAGCGATTCGACCGGCACCATCCCCGCCGCCGTGCGCGACCGGTTCCACGTCCCGACCGTCCCCCTGCGGGTCGTCTTCGGGGACGAGTCCTATCGCGACGGCGTCGACATCCAACCGGACGAGTTCTATCGCAAGCTTGCCGCGTTCAAAGGGGTCGCCGGCACGACGCAACCGTCCCCCGGCGACTTCGTCTCCGTGTTCCAGGCGGCCGCTCAAGAGGGCCGCGACGTCGTCTGCCTCACCATCTCCAGCCGACTCAGCGGCACCTACAACTCCGCGCGCCAGGCGGCGGACCTCGTCGAGGACATGTTCGACGGCGTCCGCATCGCCGTGGTGGACAGCCGCATGGCTTCCGCCGGGCACGCGTTGCTCACCCTGAAGGCCGCCGAGCGCGCCGCGCAAGGCGCCTCCGTCGACGAGATCCTCGTCTCGCTGGAGCGCCTGCGGCCGCGCATCGTCCTCCTCGCCGTCGTCGACACGCTGGAGTACCTGATCCGGGGCGGGCGCGTCGGGCGAGCCCGCGGCCTCGTGGGGAAACTGCTGGGCCTGCTGCCCATGCTGACGCTCGTCGACGGCGAGGTCGACTCGGCCGGCGTGGTGCGCAGCCGCCGCGCGGGCCTGCAGCGGATCGAGGAAGAGACGGAACGCCGCCTGACCGGCGAGGGGCGGCGGCGCATGATCGTCATCCACGCCAACGCGGAAGAGGAAGCGCGGGAATGGGCGGAGCGCATCCGCGCCCGCTTTCAGCCGCACGACCTGTGGATCGAGCCGTTCACGCCGGTGCTCGGCGTCCACGTGGGGCCGGGCCTGTTGGGCCTGGTCTCCTGCGAGGATCCGGAGGCGGACGGCGGGAACGTCCAGTAACGGGTCGATGCCGACGGACGAAAGGAGACCTTCATTGATCGAATCGCTGACCGCAGACGACCTTCGGGTGCTGGGGAGCGGGGCCGTGCGCTCCCTGGAACGCCACCGCCGCCAGATCGACGCCATGAACGTGTTCCCCGTCCCGGACGGCGACACCGGCGGCAACATGCTCGGCACGCTCCGCGCCGCCTGCGGGCCGGAGGGCGCGAACGAGCAGCCCGGCACGGGCACCGAGGCGTCCGCCGGCGCGCTGTTGCAGAAGGCGTCGATGGGGGCGCTCATGGGGGCGCGCGGCAACTCCGGGCTCATCCTCGCGCAGATGCTGCGCGGCATCGCGAGGGCGGCGCGCGGCAGCGACGTCGTCAGCGCGTCCACGTTCGCCGAGGGGCTGGTGCAAGCGTCGGAGCTGAGCTACCGCGCCGTGGCCGAGCCGAAGGAAGGGACGATCCTCACCGTCGCCAAGGCGGCCGCGGCCAGCGGCAGGGACGCCGCGGCGCGCGGCGAGGACGTCCTCGGCGTGCTGAACGCCGCCCGGCGCGCAGCGCGCGAGGCGCTCGCCCGGACGCCCGACCTTCTCCCGGTGCTCAAGGAGGCCGGCGTGGTCGACGCCGCCGGCCTGGCCCTGTGCCACATGCTCGACGGCGCGACGCAGTTCCTGCGGCACCGCCGGCTCGCCCTCAAGGTGGGCCGCGAGCTGGCCCGCCGCGCGGCGACCCGCCAGGCGCTCGCGCCGGAGGCGCCCGCGCACCTTGAGGGCGAGAGCGACTTCGACCTGCGCTTCCCCATCGAGGTGCAGCTGGTGCTCACGGGACCGGGGCTCGACCTGGAACGGCTGCGGGCCGAACTCCTGCCCATGGGCGACAGCCTCGTCGTCGCCGGCGACGAGTTCCAGGCCAAGGTCCACATCCACACCGACCGCCCGGACGAGACGCTTGCGATCCTCCGCCGCTTCGGCCAGACTGACCACGTCGAGGTCACCGACATGCGGCCCCAGGCCGAGGCCTTCCGCCGCAACCCCGCCGGCCAGGCCTGACGCCTCCGCGTGTTGCGGCCTCAAGAGTCGCGCAGACTCTTGAACGGAGGGTCCACGTTTGGCTGAACGTCGGTTCGTCATCGTCGGCAACGGCGTCGCCGGCACCACCGCCGCGGAAACGCTGCGCAAGCTCGACCCGTCCTGCCGCGTCACGCTCATCGGGCGCGAACCGTACCCGCTGTACAACCGCGTCTCGCTCCCGCGCGTCCTTCAGGGCCGGCTCGCCCCGGAGAAGACCTTCATCCGCTCGGTGGAGTGGCATGCGGAGCGCGGCATCGACCTTCGTCTGGAGACGCTCGCCACGTCCGTCCAGGTCGAGGAGCGGACCGTGACGCTCGCCACGGGAGAGACGCTTCCGTGGGACGGGCTCCTCGTCGCGACGGGCGGCGCCCCGCGCCGGCTCGGCGTCCCCGGCGACGACGCCGCGAACGTGCTGCACTTCCAGACGCTCGACGACACGCGCCGCCTGCTGGCGGCCGCGGCGGAGGCCCGCGCGCGGCGCGGCCGCGAGGCGCGCGCCGTCGTCATCGGCGGCAGCTTCATCTCCTACGAGCTCACGGAGGGCTTCCTCCAACAGGGCCTGCGCGTGACGTGGCTCATGCGCGGCGACCGCTTCCTGCGCCGCGTGCTGCCGCAGGAGGCGGGCGCGCTTGTGGACGCCATCGCCCGCGAGCACGGCGTGGACGTGGTGCACGACGAGGAAGCGGCGCGCATCCTCGTGCGCGACGGCCTGGCCCACGCCGTGGAAACGAAGAGCGGCCGGCGGTACGAGTGCGACCTGGTCGGCGCCGGGGTCGGCCTGACGATGTACACCGACTGGCTGGCCGGCTCGCCGATTCCCGTCGAGGATGGCGCCGTGCGGACGGACGAGCGCCTGTTCACCGGCGTCCCCGGCGTGTTCGCCGCCGGCGACATCGCGCGCTTCTACGATCCGGTCATCGGCCGCCACCACCGCATGGGCACATGGGACAACGCGCTCATGCACGGCCGCGTGGCGGCGCGCAACATGCTGGGCGCGAACGAGCCCTACCGCGAAGTCCCCACGTACTCCAGCCCGCTCTTCGACTCGAACATCAGCGTCCTCGGCATGACCCCGGAGGACCATCCCGGCATCACGGAGGTCACGCGCGTCGACGAGAGCGCCAAGACGGCGCGGACGCTGTTCTTCCTTGAGGATCGGCTGGTGGGCGCGGTGCTGATCGGCGCGCCGCGGGGCCGCAAGCGGCTGCTGGAGCTTGTCAAGTCCGGGGACCCCGTCGATCCCGCCCAGCGCGAGGCGCTGCTGGCCGGCGAGTAGGCGCGGGATCACCGGTCGAGCCGGTCGCGCACGTGCGGCTTCGGCGTCCAGCAGTCGAAGCGCCACTCCGGGCGCGTGTCGTAGCCGAGCCGCCGGCAGTAGACGCGCACCTGCCCGCCCACCCGCCGCACGCCGACGTGCACGCAGCTCGCGCAGCAGCGCGGGTCGTCGAACGTGGGACCGCGGCGCGCCGCCGGCGCGCCGTCGCCGCCGTCCGGGAGCCCCTTATCGACCTCGCTCAACGGGGATGACCTCCGCTTCCGCGTCCCTGGCGACATCGCCCGCTCGGCGCGCGTCCTCTGCGGTCGCGACGCCGCCGTAACGCGCGCGTTCGTACAGGGCGACGAGCTCCGCGGCGGCAGGCGCCGCTTCGAGGCCGCCCGTCACCCTTCGCGCGTGCTCGCGCGCCGTCTGCGAGGGGGCGCGCGCATGCCCGTGTCGCGCCGCCGACCTGGACCAACGCCGGTACGCCGCCCGCACACGGCGGACGGCATCCGTGGCCGGCGCCCCCGCCCAGGCGAGCCGTCGCGGGCGCTTCGCGTCGCCGCGCGGGATCATTTCGCTCGTTTCGGAGAATGCTGTCTCGACCGGTCCGCCGCCGGCTGCGTCCCGCAACCGGGCGAGGCCCACGGCGACCAGAACGGCGAGGACGGCTGCACCGGCGAGACCCGCCAGCACCCACCCCGACCCGTGCGTGACGGCCGGCGCGGCGATCGTGTCCGAGGGGTGCCCACCCACCCCCTGGGCCATGCGATCCAGCACCTCGCGGATGCTCGCGGAATGCGGGCGCAGCGCGTCCAGCGCCCAGGCCACGACGGGAAAGGCGACGCGCGCCATGGCCGCGACGACGATCCGCAGCGCCGCGTCCGCGATGCGCGCCGCCGGTCCCTGAACCGCGGCGCCGAAGCCGGCGGCGAGCAGGGACAGCGCCGCCACGCCGGTCCCGGCCGCCCGGAGCCAGCGCCCGGGCCCCGGTTCGTCCGCGTCCCACGCGGCCTCCTCGATCAGCGAGGCACGCAGCGCGTGCCACGACCCGAGGAGCAGGGCGACCGCATCTGACAGCGCCAGCGCGACCAGGATGAGGGCCGGCCCTCCGCGCGATGACGCCGCGACCGCGACCGCCAGCCAGGCCGTCGCGTGCCCGGCCGCCGACCGCCCCCGTTCCTCCCCGTCGAACGTGGCGCGGGCGAGCCTCGTTCCTCGCCACGCGCCGGCGGCGGTTGACGCGACGAGGGCGGCCACGGCCGCGACCGGGGCGCCGGCTGGGGACCCGCCGGCGAACCGGCCGAGCCAGGCGACGGCCACGGCGGCCGCGACGATGCCACAGGCGACGGCGGCAGCGCGCAGCCGGCTCCGCCTTCCCGGCCGCGCGAACGCGGCCAGCCACAGCGCCGCCACGCCCAGCGTCCACGCTCCCGCGGGCAACCCCCGCCCGAGAGTCAGCGCCAGACCGAGCGCCGCCGCCGTCTCCCCCGCCGCGAACCAGGATCGCGCCCGGCGCCGGGCGCCCGCGGCCTCGCTGGTCAGCCCGCCGCCCGCTCGTGCCACGACCGCCACCACCGTTCGACGTCCTCCTCGGCGATGCAAGCGTGCACGAAGGGGTTCCTCTCCGCCTCCGCCCCGACGCCGACGATGAACGGCCGCCTCGCCACGGCGTGCGCCGCGTCCCACACCTCGGCGTCCGGAACGGCAGTCACGACGACGAGGCGCGCGTCGCGGGAGGGCGGAGCCATGCGCCTCAACGTCTCCGCGATCGGCCGGCGCACGGCGTCCGCCACCCGGCCGAGCGCCTCCAGCGCCAGCGGCGCCCCGCCCGGTGGGAGGCTGAGATCCACCTCGGCCGTCTCGCCCCGTAGGCCGCCGTTCACGTGGAGGCGAAGGGCGCCGAGGCCGGCCGCCTCCATCACGAGCCAGGCCGCCGCGCCGAGCGCCGCCTCCTGGCGCGTGCGCACGCGGCCGAGCCACACGGGGCGCGACGTCGCGATGTCCACGACCAGGACGAGCGACGGCGCCTGCCAGGGCGCCGTCTCCCGCACGCGGAGTTCCCCCGCGCGGGCCGTGGCCTTCCAGTCGATGCTGCGGTACGGGTCGCCCGGGGTGTACGGGCGCAACCCGACGACGTTCAGCGGGTCGCGGTGGAGCCATCCCGAGGCCGTGCGCCTGCCGGACGCGCTCGCGGCCGCCACGCCCGGGAGGGGCAGCGGCCGGGGCAGAACGACGACGCCGTCCGCCTGCACGCCCGCGCCCTCCCCCGCTTCCCGGCGCGCCGACACGATCCCGAAGGGATCGCCCGCGCGCATCGAGACCGGACCGAACGGATGCCATCCGCGCTCCAGGGCCACGAGCTGGAAGGTGCGGCGCACGCGGCGCCAGCCGGGCACTTGCCACGCCTGGATCCACACGTGCCGGCCCTGTCCGCCCCGCCGCGTCCGCACCCCGAGCACGCGGATCCCGTCCCCCACCTCGTCCTCCGTCACGAGCCAGGGGATCGACCAGCGCTTGCGATTCTCGACCGTGACCTCAAGGACGGCGCGGTCGCCGGGAAACAGGCGGCATGGGCGCGCCTCGCGGCGGAACTCGACGTCCTCCAGCAGCCGGTCCCGCCAGGCGCGGCCTCCCATGGCGACGGCGGCCGCGGCGGCGAGCGCAGGGCCGGCCCAAACGGCCCCTGCCATCACGCGCCCTCCACCGGCACCGGCTCCTCGTCCAGGACGGCCTGGATCACGGATGTCGCGTCCTGACGGCGCATGCGCGCCTCGGCGCCGAGCGCGATGCGGTGGGCGAGGACCGGCGCCGCCACCGATTTCACGTCGTCCGGCACGACGTACGCGCGGCCCTGCAGCGCCGCCCCCCCCGGGGCGGCCGGGGCCCCGGCCGGTGTCTTATTAACAAAAGCCCCCCCCCCACCCCCAAAGACA
>JADGHN010000036.1 GCA_019683875.1 Clostridia bacterium | reverse complement strand
CCACGTGTGCATGGCGGTCACCACGTCGTCCCAGCGCTCCCCGAGCGCCATGCCCGCCAGGATGATCCCGGCCGACCAGACGATCGCGCCCAGCGTGGTGTAGAAGAGGAACGGCCCGAAGGGCAGCCGGAACACGCCGCCCAGGTACGAGGACACCGAGCGGACGCCGGACAGCAGGCGCCCCGCGAACACGGCCGCGCCCAGCGAGCGGTTCAGCCGCGCCTCGAAGGCGTCGACCTTGTCGGCCGGCAGCCAGCGCCGGCCGAACCGTTCCAGCAGCGGCCGCCCGCCGCGCAGGCCGACGGCGTACGCCACGGAAGAGCCGATGATCGTGCCGAGGACGGACGTCGCGAGGGCGGGCCAGAACGAGAGGTGCCCGATGGCCACGAGGTAGCCGGCATAGGCCAGGATGATCTCGCTGAAGACGGGCATGGCCAGGCTCTCCAGCGCGAGCGCGGCGAAGAGCGCCCAGTACCCGTACGCCGACATGAACTCGTCGAGCAGCGCGAAAGCGCCCATGGGCTCATTCTAGCAATTAGCGGACAAGCCCGGAGGCACGCGAACGCCCGGTGCTGCAAGCCCGGGCGTTCGCGCGTGGGTGCCGGGTCACCACACGAAGTCGGATACCATGGGCCCGTGCTGAGGATGGGCCGAGTGCGTCCCGTGATGCGCGGGCGCGGCCCATGCCACGGATGCCCCGGCGCCAGCCCAGACGGCGAGGACGAGCGCCAGCGCGACCGAAGCCAGGAAGCGCTTCATGGTCTTCCCTCCTTTCCGGCGTCGGTTTCGGCCTCGTGCAGGCGCAGGAACGCGTCCGCCGCGGCCGGATCCAGCCCCGCCCCGGCCTCTGCCGCGACGAGGCGCAACGCCTCGTCGTGCGGGTAGGCCGGAGTCGGGTGGACATCGTACGTCAGCGCGATGTAGAGGTTGGCGACGGCCAGCACGCGCGCCGTGCGCGGGATGGCGCCGCCGGCGAGGCCGTCGGGATAGCCCTGGCCGTCCCAGCGCTCGTGGTGCGACCGCACCGTCTCGAGAACGCCGGCGGGCAGGGGGAACATGGCGAGCATCTCGTGGCCGGTCTTCGGGTGGAGCAGGATGCGCTCGTCCTCGGGTCGCCGGATGACGTCCTCGCGACGCGGGAACGGCGGGAGGGCGACGACGATCTTCCCGATGTCGTGGAAGCGGCCGGCGTGGCTGAGCGCGAGGAGTTCGTCCGAAGGGAGGGACATCGCCTCTCCAAGGCGGAGGGCGTAGTGCGTGACCAGCGAGGAGTGGAGCCCCAGGCGCGGCTGCACGCTGCTGATGGAGTCCGAAAGCGAGAGCAGCGTGGTCAGGTAGTGGATGCGGTCGCGCGTGCGGGAGGGAATGTGCAGGCGCTGCGTCCGGAGGGAGTGCCCGCGGGACAGGACCTCCCCGAGAAGCTCGCTGACCTCCTTCCACGCCGACATCAGACCGGACTGCGCGTAGTACGCGGCCGCGCGGTTGAGCCAGACGATGGCCTGTTCGCGCTCGCCGGCCGCCGACGCGACGAGGCCGAACAGCCGGCTGAGGCGCGCGACCTCCGCTTCGTCCAGCACGCCCACGTTCGCCCACAACGTGTCGAGGGCTCGCGTGCCGAGCTCCAGCGCCGCGTGCGGCTCCCCGCCGCGCAGCTTCACGTGCGCGAGCTCCGTCAGGTGGGAGGCCACGTCCGCGACCTGGCCCTCGGCGTTCGCCAGCCGGATGGCCTCGACGAGGGCGTCTTCGGCGTCCTCCGGCCGGCCGTTCTGGAGGAGGACCATCGCGAGGTTGTGGAGGGCCCGGGAGCGCAGGCGCGTGGCGTGGGTCAGGTCGGCCAGCGCGCACGCCGCGCGGGCCGCGCGGTCCGCCGCCTCCCAATCCTCCCGCGCGATGTGGATGCCGGAGAGCGAGACCTGCACCTGGGCGGCGAGCGTGAGCGTCGCCCCGAGGCCGCACGTCTCCCACGCTTCGAGAGCCGCGGCCAGTGCGCCGTCGAGGTAGCCCGTCTGGTACAGGGTGAGGGCCAGGTTCAGGTGCACCTTGGCACGGTCCTCCGCGGAGACGGTGGCGTCCTCCGCCGCCGCAAGGGCGGCCTCCAACTGCTCGCGGCCGCTCGCGTAGTCGCGGATCGCCGCGTACGCCGCGCTCAGGGCGTTGCTCGCCTGAACGAACGCGGAGGCGTCGCTCGCTTCCTCGGCCTCGCGCCGCCACGCGGACCAGGCGTGCAGGGCGGCGATGGGCAGCCGGCTCTTGAAGTACGCGGCGCCCTGCGCCCGCTTGTCGTCAGTGGTGGTCGTCGTCACGCGCGCTCCTCCCTTCTGCTGCCGCCGCCCGACGAGGCCGTGCCCAAAAGCAGCGCGCCCGCTCGGCCGGATGCCGAGGCGGGCGCCGAAGGGAAAGGCGAACGCGCGATCGGACGGCAGCCGGACGATCATAGCCCTCGGGGCCGTAGACTCCAGGCTTTGCGTCCCCGCCTTTCGACGGGTTTGCCCTTGTCGCCGAGTGACTGTCTGTCGACGCGGTTTGCGGGACATTATACGCCGCGCTTGAAAGGTTTCCTTCTTTTCCCTAGAGGGGGCTTGACAAATGTGGACACGGGGCGCGCGGCGGCGTAGTTGACATAACGCCTCCCAAGACGGCCGCGGCGGAGGCTTGTTCCTTAAATTGACGCTGTTTTGGGCGTCCGATATAATGACCCCGGCGATCGAACGGGGGACACTCCATGCCGTTATATGTCGACCTTGTCGTGTTCCTTCTGGCCGGGTTCACGTTCCCGCTCGTCAACGTCCTCTTGTCCAAGCTGTTCCGGCGCGACTATCCGGACCCGCTGAAAGAGGTCTCGTACGAGAGCGGCATCGTCCCGATTGGCGACGCTCGTGTACGGTATCACATTCACTATTACATCTTCGCCCTCGTGTTCCTGGTGTTCGACGTCGAGGGTCTTTTCCTTTTTCCATGGGCTGTCGTCTTCCGGGACCTGAACCCGCTTGTCGCGTTCGGTGAGGCTCTGGTGTTCATCGCCATGCTGATCGTCGGTTTGGTCTACGCCTGGAAGAAGAAGGTATTGACATGGATCTGAAGCGCCGCTTGCGTCCTGCGGAATGGTGGCGGCCCGTCTCCGGCGAGGCGCGTGCCGGAGTGGCGCCGGCCGTCGAGGGGCACGACTCCGAACGCCTGCCGCCCGTCTGGCAGCACCTTCCGGGCGTCTTCACGACCAACGCGCAGGCGCTCATCAACTGGAGCCGCGCCAACTCCGTCTGGTACATGACGTTCGGCATCGCCTGCTGCGCCATCGAGATGATGCACACGGGCGGCCCGCGTTTTGACTTCGACCGATTCGGCATGATCCCGCGCGCGTCGCCCCGGCAGTCGGACCTGATGTTCGTCGCCGGCACGGTGACGGAGAAGATGGCGCCCGTCATCCGCCAGTTGTACGAGCAGATGGCCGAACCGCGCTGGGTCGTCGCCATGGGCGGCTGCGCCTCCAACGGCGGCCCGTACCACACGGGGTACAACGTCGTCGACGGCGTGGACAAAATCGTCCCGGTCGACGTCTACGTGCCCGGGTGCCCGCCGTCCCCGGAGGCTCTCCTGCACGGGGTTCTGCTCCTGCAAGAGAAGATCCGGCGCGCCTCGTTGCCTGCCGGCCGCTGACGGCGCGGCCGGCGCAGTTTGCAATCTCGGCGAGTGCGAGGGATGGCCATGGAGGAGGATCAGGTGCAAAGCGCCGCCACGGGCGGCGCGAATGCTGCTCAGCCGCCGGAGGGCGACCGGCCGAAGCCGAAGGGCGCCGGGGCGGCCGCGGCGACGCGGCGCAAGGAGCAGAGCCCGCAGCCGGCTCCGCTCGCGCCCGAACTGCAAGCGCTGTTTGACCGCATCAAGAAAGAGCTGCCGGATGTCGAGCGGGACGAGCGCGTCCACGGGGCTCTTGGCCTGCGCGTCGCGCCGGAGCGCGCGCACGACGTGCTCGCCGCCCTGCGCGACATGGACGGCGTGCGCTGCAACTACCTGTCGTGCCTGGCCGCCGTCGACTGGAAGGATGCCATCGAGGTGGCTTACCACCTGTTCAACCTCGACGATCCGAACGTGCGGATCGTGGTCAAGGTCCGCCTGCCGTACGAGGGCGACGAGCAGCCCGAGGTGGACAGCGTGACGGACCTCTGGCCGACCGCCAACTGGCACGAGCGCGAGGCGTACGACCTGCTCGGCGTGCGTTTCCGCGGTCATCCGGACCTGCGCCGCATCCTCCTGCCGGAGACGTACCAGGGCGGCCATCCCTTGCGGAAGTCGTTCGTCGACCGTCGTCCGAAGCGGCAGCGCCTGGTCCGGCCGCGCTGAAGGGGGTGCGCGTCGTGGCGGAACATCCCGAAATCGAAGGCGTTTACACGGTGGAAAGTGCGGCGAGCGCGACCCGCGAGGGGACCGTGCAGCCCCTGACGATCAACCTCGGCCCGCAGCACCCCAGCACGCACGGCGTGTTGCGCGTCGTCACGACCCTCGACGGCGAGACGGTGCTCAAGGCCGACCCGGACATCGGTTACCTGCACCGCAACTGGGAGAAGATCGTCGAGTCGTGGCACTACCCGCAGATCGTCCCGTTCGCCGATCGCAACGACTATCTGTCGGCCATCTTCAACGAGTGGCTCGTGTGCCGCGCCGTGGAAGAGGGGATGGGCATCGAGCTGACCGAGCGCGCCCAGGTGCTGCGCACGGTCTTCGCGGAGCTCAACCGCCTCGTCAGCCATCAGATGTGGTTCGGCACGTACGCCATGGACATCGGCGCGTTCACGCCGTTCCTGTACGCGCTGCGCGACCGCGAGTGGGCCTACGACCTGTTCGAGAAGGCGACCGGCGCGCGCCAGCTGTACTCGTACTTCCGCATCGGCGGGCTGCGCAACGACGTGTCGGACGCCTGGGTGTCCGAGCTGCGCGACTACCTGGACTACTTCGAGCGCGAGGCCTACCCGGCGTATATGGACCTTCTTTACGAGAACGAGATCTTCCGGGTGCGGAGCGAGGGCGTCGGCGTCGTGCCGAAGGAGGTCGCCATCGCCTACGGCGCGAGCGGCCCCATGCTGCGGGCCTCCGGCGTGCCGTACGACGTCCGCCGCGTGGAGCGTTACGGCGTCTATGACCGCTGCGAGTTCGACATCCCCGTCGGCAAGAACGGCGACAACCTGGACCGGGCCACCGTCCGCATGAAGGAAATGGTCGAGTCCATCAAGATCATCCGGCAGTGCCTGGACATGCTGCCGCCCGGGGAAGTGTTCTCGCCGAAGACGCCCCGCGTGATCAAGGTGCCTGAGGGCGACTGGTACGTGCGCGTGGAGAGCCCGCGCGGCGAGCTCGGCCTGTGGCTCGTCAGCACGGGCGGCCTCACGCCGTACCGCATGAAGTGGCGGGCGCCGTCCTTCGTGAACCTGCAACTGCTCGACTACATGACCCGCGGGGAGAAGATCGCCGACCTGATCGCCTCCCTAGGAACCATCGACATCATCCTGGGGGAGGTCGACCGTTGATGCAGCCGGATTGGATCGCCCCCTGGCTCTGGACGACGATCCTTGCGATCGTCAAGACCGTTATTGTCATCGCGTTCGTGTCCCTGAACGCCGCCGTCCTGATCTGGCTGGAACGCAAGGTGTCGGGCCACATGCAGAACCGCGTCGGGCCCCTGCGCGTCGGCGGTCCGGCCGGTCTCCTGCAGTCGGTCGCCGACATCATCAAGCTTCTTGCCAAGGAGGACTTCGTGCCCCGGCGCGGCGACCGCTGGATGTGGTGGCTGGCGCCTTCGGTGGCCTTCGCGCCGGCGTTCCTCGTGTTCTGGGTGCTGCCCTTCGGGCCGCATCTGGTGGTCGAGGACTTCAACGTCGGCCTGATCTTCATCACGGCCGTGACGTCGTTCACGCTGCTGTCGATCTTCATGGCCGGCTGGGGCTCGAACGACAAGTACTCGCTGATCGGCGCGATGCGCGCGGGCGCGCAGCTCTTCAGCTACGAGATCCCGATGGCGATGGCGCTCGTGGCGGTGGCCCTGGCCACGGGCACCCTGAACCTGAGCGCGATCGTCGAGAAGCAGCGGCACATGTGGCTGATCGTGCCGCAGATCCTCGCGTTCCTGGTTTTCTACATCAGTTCCGTGGCGGAGCTGAACCGGACCCCGTTCGACCTGGCCGAGGCGGAATCGGAGCTCGTCGCCGGCTACCACACCGAGTACTCCGGCATCCGCTGGTCGATGTTCTTCTTCGCGGAGTACACGAACCTTTTGACGAGCTCGGCGCTCGCCGCCATCGTCTTCCTCGGCGGCTGGCACGGCCCCTGGTTGCCCGGCTGGGCCTGGCTCCTGATCAAGACGTACTTCCTGGTCTTCGTCGGCATGTGGATCCGCTGGACGCTGCCGCGCGTGCGCATCGACCAGCTCATGGACCTCGGATGGAAGTTCCTCCTGCCGGTCTCGCTGGTCAACATCGCGGCCACAGGCCTCTATCTCGTCGTGGTGAGGTGACGTCGCAATGGGTCTCGTGAATCAGCTGGCGCGCACCGCGGTGACGATGGCCAAGGGGCACCTTGTCACGCTTCGTGAATTGTTTCGCAAGCCGATGACGATCCATTACCCGGATGAGCCGGTGCCGCACCCGACGGGGTTCCGGAGCATCCCCGTCCTCAAGGTGAACGAGGAGTCCGGGAAGCTGAACTGCACGGCGTGCGGCCTCTGCGCCCGCTCCTGCCCGCCGGCGATCATCTTCGTGGAGTCGTACATCGGGGAGGACGGCCGCCGCAAGCAGTGGCCGGCCAAGTTCGACCTGGACCTGTCCCGCTGCATGGTCTGCAACCTGTGCGTCGAGGCCTGCCCCTTCGACGCCTTGGAGATGTCCGAGGACGCCGAGCTTTCGGCGTACGCCATCGAGGACCTGTACTTCACCATGGACGAATTGGCGGCGCTGTGGAAAACGTCGCGCTCCGTGCGCATCGCGGGAGGTCAGAAGGTATGAGCGGCGCCTGGCTCGCGTTCGCCGCGCTGACGGGCATGGTGCTGTACTCGGCGTACAAGGTGGTCAGCACGCCGCTCATCACGCACGCCGCCCTGTACCTGGCGACGGCGCTCGTCGGCGTCGCCGGGTTCTTCCTGATGCTGGAGTCCGAGTTTCTGGCCGTCGTGCAGGTTCTGGTGTACGTCGGCGCCGTGATGACGGTCATCATCTTCGCCATCATGCTCTCCGACGTGCCGGCCCTGGTGGGGGACCGCGAGGCCAGCTTCGTGTCGCGGCTCCTGTCGAAGCGTTACGGTTCGCTGCCGGCGCTCGTCAGCGCCGGCGTCCTGGCGCTCGTGCTCATCGCCTACGGCTCCGTGCGGTGGGCGGCGGCGCCGCTCAAGGGCGCGCCCGAGGCGGTGCACCCGCTCCTGCACGACACGACGGCGCTGGGCAGCACGGGCGTGATCGGGCGCGCGCTGTTCAGCACGTACCTGGTGCCGTTTGAAGTCGCCTCGCTGCTGCTGCTCGCGGCCATGGTCGGCGCCATCGTGCTGACGAAGAGAGATGCCCGCGACGTGCCTCGCCTCGCTCCCGCCGCCGAGCGGGAGACCGAAGCCGAGGAGAGGGGAGGCGCCAAGTTTTGGCCGTGATTCCCGTTCAAGCGTTCCTGATCGTGTCGGCCGTGCTCTTCGCGATGGGGCTCTTCGGCGCGCTGCGCCGATCCAACGCCATCATGGTGCTCATGGGCATCGAGCTGATGCTGAACGCGGTCAACCTGAACCTTGTCGCGTTTGCGCGGTACCTGCAGGGCGCCCTCGTGGGCGGCCAGGTCTTCACCGTGTTCGTGATCACCGTGGCGGCCGCGGAGGCCGCGATCGGCCTCGCGATCGTGCTGCTTCTCGCACGTAAGCGCCGCACGATCGAGGTCCCGGACATCCACGACTTGAAAGGCTGATCGACGTGGTCCAAAACGCTTGGGTGATTCCGCTTCTGCCCCTCGCGGCCTACGTGGCCCAAGTCTTTTTTGGCCGCGCCCTCGGCGCGTACACCGCGTGGGTCGGCGTCGTGCTCATGGCGGCGGCCGCCGGGCTCAGCCTCGGCGTGCTGGCGCAGGTCCTGGGGGGCGCGGGGGCCGCGGCTTCGTTCTCCTGGCTCCAGATCGGCGATCTCCACTTCGACATGGGCTTCCGGGTCGGCCCGCTGGAGGCCGCCATGCTGGCGATGGTCACCGTCGTCAGCCTCATGGTGGAGATCTACTCCGTCGGGTACCTGCACGGGGACGCGAAGTACAACCGGTTCTTCGCCAACGTGAACCTGTTCGTGGCCAGCATGCTGGCCGTGGTGCTGGCGGACAACTTCCTCCTGTTCTTTGCGGCCTGGGAGATCATGGGCCTCTGCTCCTACCTGCTCATCGGCCACTGGTACGAGGATCTCGACAATGCCCGCGCGGCGACGAAGTCGTTCCTCGTCACCCGCTTGGGCGACATCGGCCTCCTCATCGGCATTTTCGTCGTCTTTTGGCACGCGCACAGCCTGAACTTCGCGACGATCAACGAGTCCGCCCCGTCGTGGGGCGCGGGCGTGGCCACGGTCGCGGCGCTGCTGATCTTCACCGGCGCGGTGGGCAAGTCGGCGCAGGTGCCGCTCCACGTCTGGCTTCCAGACGCCATGGCCGGCCCGACGCCCGTCAGCGCCCTCATCCACGCGGCCACGATGGTCGCGGCGGGCGTGTTCCTCGTGGCGCGGACCTACCCGGTGTTCGAAGCGTCCGGCACGGCGCTGCAGGTCGTGGCGTGGATCGGCGGCCTGACGGCGCTGCTCGCGGCGACGATGGCCACCGTCCAGGTGGACATCAAGAAGATGCTCGCGTACTCGACCATGTCTCAGCTCGGGTACATGATGCTGGGGCTGGGCGTGTTCGGCTACGCGGCGGCCCTGTTCCACCTTCTCTCGCACGCGTTCTTCAAAGCGCTCCTGTTCCTCGGCTCCGGCAGCGTGATCCACGCGGCGGGCGGGGAGCAGAACATGCACAGGATGGGCGGCCTGTGGCGGAAGCTTCCGTGGACCACGGTGACGTTCGTCATCGGCGGCCTGGCCCTGGCGGGCATCCCGCCGCTCTCCGGCTACTTCTCCAAGGATGAGGTGCTCTTGGCAGCCTTCCACGCGAATCCGGCGCTCTTCTGGATCGGCGTGGTCACGGCCGGCATGACGGCGTACTACGTGATGCGCGGCATCTGGCTGACGTTCTTCGGCGCGCCGCGCGACGCGCATCTGCATGCGCACGCGCACGAGTCGCCGGCGATCATGGTCGGCCCGCTCGTCATCCTGGCCGTGCCGGCCGTGTTCTTCGGCTGGCTCGGCTCGCCGCGGTTCGGCTACGCGCTACAGCGGTTCATCCAGTTGCCCGGCGAGCACGAGGTGGCCGCGAACCAGTTCGCCGCCGCCTCCACGATCGCCATGGCGCTCGCCGGGCTGGCGCTCGGCCTCGCCATCTACGCGGCCGGCCGTCCGGCGCTGCGGCGCGACCTGATCCGCGCGCTCAAGCCGTTGTACGTGCTCTTCAAGCAGAAGTGGTACTTCGACCACATCACCCTCGGGCTCACCGGCCTGGGCCTGATCGTCGGGCGCATCGTCGGCTTCTTCGACAAGTACGTCGTCGACGGCATCGTCAACGGCGTGGCCTGGCTGACGGGAGCGCTGGGCCAGGCGGCGCGGCGCGCCGCGGTGGGCGACGCCCAGGCGTACATGCTGACGATGGCCGGCGCCGTGCTCGTCGGGCTGGCCGTGTACCTCGGGATGGGAGGCTAAGCGGTGAACGCACCGATTCTCAGCATCGCCGTCTTCGCCCCGGTCGTCGGCGCGCTGGCGCTTCTCCTGGTCCGGGCGGAGAACACCCGCGCGTTGCGCACGCTGGCCACCGTATTCATGGCCGTTCCGGCGCTGGCCATCGCATGGGGCGCGGCGCAGTTCCGCTTCGGCGACCCCAACCTGCAACTCGTGGAGCGCGCGACCTGGATCCCCAGCATCGGTGTCTCGTATTTCCTTGGCGCCGACGGCATCAGCCTCGCGATGCTCGCCCTGTCGGCCGTCGTCGGCCTCATCGCCGTGATCGCCAGCTTCGGCATCGAGACGCGGGTCAAGGAGTACTTCATCCTGTTGCTTCTTTTGCAGACCGGCGTGCTCGGCGTGTTCGCGGCCGAGGACCTGATCCTGTTCTACCTCTTCTGGGAGCTCGTCCTCATCCCGATGTACTTCATCATCGGGATCTGGGGGCACGGCCGGAAGGAGTACTCCGCGATCAAGTTCATCCTGTACACGATGGTCGCGAGCCTCCTGATGCTCGTCGGCATCCTCGCGCTGTACTTCCTTACCGGCGCGAAGACGTTCGCCATCCCCGAGCTCGTCGGCCTCGGCCACACGCTTGCGGCGAACCTGCAGTGGTGGCTCTTCCTCGCCTTCTTCATCGGCTTCGCCGTGAAGGTGCCGGTGTGGCCGTTCCACACGTGGCTGCCTGACGCGCACGTGGACGCGCCCACGCCCGGCAGCGTGATGCTCGCGGCCGTGCTGTTGAAGCTGGGCGCGTACGGTCTCCTGCGGATCACGCTGCCGGCCTTCCCGCAGGCGGCGCACGCCTTCGCGTGGACGCTGGCGCTGCTCGGCGTGATCAACATCATCTACGGCGCCTTCGCCGCGCTGGCGCAGAAAGACCTGAAGAAGCTCGTGGCGTACTCCAGCGTGAACCACATGGGCTTCGTGCTGATCGGGCTCGCCGCCGCGACGCCCACGGCCGTGGACGGCGCCGTGTTCCAGATGGTGTCCCACGGGCTGATCTCTGCCATGCTCTTCCTCATGGTCGGCGTCTTCTACGATCGCCTGCACACCCGGGACATGGAACGCTTCAGCGGCATGTACACGGTGATGCCGCTCGCGGCGACGTTCATGGCCTTCGCGGCGTTCGCGAACCTGGGCCTGCCGTTCCTCTCCGGCTTCATCGCCGAGTTCTACACGCTGCTCGGCTCGTGGACCGTGTTCCCGCAGCTGGTCGTCGCGGCGGCGCTGGGCCTCCTGTTGACGGCCGGCTTCAACCTCTGGATGATGCAGCGCATCCTCATGGGCCCGGTGCGCCAGGAGCAGCGCGGCATTCCGGAGATCAACGCGCGGGAGCTGGTCACGCTCGTGCCGCTGGCGGCGTTCGTCCTGCTGCTGGGCGTGGCGCCGAACCTCCTGACGACGTGGCTCAACGCGCCGGTGCAGGCTCTGGTGCAGCGATTGGGGGGAATGTAGGCGATGTACAACTTCACGAGCATCCTGCCTGAGCTTGCCCTGGCCGCCGGCGCGCTGGCGCTTCTCCTGCTTGGGATCGTGCCGGGCGGGCGCCGGTCGCGCGCGGCGGAGGTGCTGGCGCTCGCCGCGCTCGTCGTGGCGCTGGCGCTGCTGCCGGCCGCGGCGCGCGCCGGCCAGGGCCCGGTGCTGGGCGGCATGGTCGTGCTGGACGGTTTCGGCACGTTCTTCCGGGCCGTGTTGATCGGGGCCGCGCTCGTGGTGGTGCTGACGGGCGCGCGCTACGTGGCCGCGCGCGGGCTGGCCGCGGCGGAGTTCTACGCGCTTCTCCTGATGGCCGTGGCCGGCGCCGACTTCATGGCCGTCGCCGGCGACATCATCTCGTTCTACGTCGGCCTTGAGACCCTGTCGCTCGCGTCCTACGGCCTGGCCGGCTTCCTCGTCGGCGAGCGCTTCTCCATGGAGGCGGCGCTCAAATACTTCCTGAACGGGGCGACGGCCTCGGCGCTCCTGCTGTTCGGGCTGTCGCTGGTCTTCGGTCTCACCGGCACGACGTCGTTGGCCGGCATCGCCTCCGCACTGGCGGCTGGACCGTGGTCGGGCGCCGCCGGCGTCGTGCCCGCGGTGGCCCTGCTGTTTGTCCTGGCTGGGCTCGCGTTCAAGGTGGCGGCAGTGCCGTTCCACCTGTGGGCTCCGGACGTGTACGAGGGAGCGCCGACGCCGGTGTCCGCGTTCCTCTCGCTCGTGTCGAAGGGCGGCGCGCTCGCCGCCATCGTTCGCGTCGTGGCCGTGGGCCTCGCGCCGCTGCACGCTGATTGGCAGCTGGCGCTGGCGGTGCTGTCCGCGCTGACGATGACGGTCGGCAACGTCTCGGCCATCTGGCAGAAGAACGTGAAGCGCCTGCTCGCGTACTCTTCGGTCGCGCACGCCGGCTACGTGCTGGCGGGCATCGCGGTCGGCACGGCGTTCGGGCTGCAGGCGGTGCTCTTCTACATCCTCGCCTACCTGTTCATGAACCTCGGCGGCTTCGGCGTGGTGATGGCCCTGTCGAGCCAGGGCGAAGGCGAGACGCTCGACGACCTCACGGGGCTCGCGCGGCGCTCTCCCTGGTTGGCCGCGCTGCTGACGCTGTTCGCGCTTTCGCTGCTCGGCCTGCCGTGGACGGCCGGCTTCATGGGCAAGCTGCTGCTCTTCCAGGCGACGATCTCGAGCCACATGACGTGGCTGGCGCTCTTCATCGCCATCAACACCGGCATTTCGGCCTACTACTACTTCCTGCTGATCCGCCAGATGTACCTGCGCGGCGAGGACAGGCAGGAACGGGTGCGTCCCGACGCGCTGCTCGTCGCCGGCCTGGCCGTGGCGGCGGCGGGCGTGCTGGTCCTCGGCATCTTCCCGCAATCCGTCCTCGAATGGTCCCAGCTGGCCGCCTTCATGCCTCTGCCCTGAGCCGCCGGCTTGGATTGCGCGCCAGTGGGCGGGGCGGACCTGACGGTCCCCCCGCCCATCGTGTCGAATGCGGTGTCTTCGTGTAGGCCGCCGTCGCCCGTCCCCGCGGGTGAGGTGTGGGCGCGGAGGTCGTGACGGGCATCGCCTTTCCGATCCCGCGCGCGCACGTCTTGTCGAACGGTCGTCCCATCCTGCAGAAGGAAATTCGACCGGATTCGTCCAAACTTCGGCTAGACACTCCAGATATAGGTGGCTTATCATGACGGAGCCGGTATATCTGGAGGTCGGGCGACGCCGCACCGTTCAAGCGGGCGAGGGGCCCGTGAAGGTCGCCGGTCGCCGCCGGCAGGGGGGACGAGCATGCGCTGCCCGTTTTGCGACCATCCCGACAGCAAGGTGCTCGAGTCCCGGCCCACGGAGGAAGGCGCCGTCATCCGGAGGCGGCGCGAGTGCCCGGCGTGCGGCCAGCGCTTCACGACGTACGAGAAGGTCCAGTTCGCGCCGCTGATCGTCATCAAGAAGGACGGGCGGCGCGAAGCGTTCGACCCGCAAAAGATCCTCGCCGGCATCGTGACCGCCTGCGAGAAGCGGCCGGTGCCGTACGAGGCGATCGAGCGCATCGTCGCAGAGATCGAGCGCGAGCTGCGCGGGCGGTTGGACAAGGAGGTCCGGTCGCAGGAGATCGGCGAGATGGTCATGGAGCGTCTCCGGAAGCTGGACGAAGTCGCCTACGTGCGCTTCGCCTCGGTGTACCGGCAGTTCAAGGACATCCAGCGCTTCAAGGAAGAGCTCGAACGGTTGATGGAGCAGCCCTGAAGCGAGTATAATACGAACACATGTTCGCGTCGTGCGGCGCGGGCGCGGCAGGAGGAGACGGACCTTGTCGGAGCGGCAAGAAGAACAGTACGGCGGATTGCCCACGGAGCTGTCGTGGAAGATCTTCATCGACCGGTACACGATCAAGGACCAGTCGCGGCAGTTTCAACCGGGCGAGCTGGCCGTCGTACAGACGAACGATGACCCGAAGTGGCCCAGGAAGGAACTCGGGCGCGTCCTGAAGGTGGACGAGGCCGAGGACCGGGTCGAGCTGGAGCTGCTCACGGGCGCGGACAAGGGCCGGCGGATCGTCCGGCGCCGGCGCGAGTGCGACCGTCCGGTGGAGACCTCCCTGCGCCAGGTGGCGGAGCGCATCGCACGCGGGCTGGCCGCCGTGGAGAAGGATGCCAGGACACGCCGGAAGTGGGAGCGCACGTTCGCCGACGAGATCGCGGCGTTGCGCGTGGTACCGGGCGGCCGCGTGTGGGCCGGCGCGGGAACGGGCATCCCGCTCACGCTCTTCAACTGCTACGTGCTGCCCAACCCGAAGGACAGCCGCCAGGGGATCGTCGAGACGCTCGGCCAGATGATCGAGATCATGTCGCGCGGCGGCGGCGTCGGCATCAATGTGTCCAGCCTGCGTCCCTACCGGGCCATCGTCCGCGGGGTCAACGGCCGTAGCTCCGGCGCCGTCTCGTGGATGGAGCTGTACAGCCTGGCCACGGGCCTTGTGGAGCAGGGCGGCTCGCGCCGCGGCGCGTTGATGTTGCAGCTGGACATTCGCCACCCGGACTGGAAGCGGTTCATCGATTGCAAGAAGGTGCCCGGGAAGGTCGAGAACGCGAACATCAGCCTGCGCATCACGGACGACTTCATGGCCGCCGTGAAGGAGGACCGCGACTGGACCTTCTGGTTCCCGGACACGACGCACCCGCAGTACAACGAGATCTGGGACGGCGACTTCGACAAGTGGGAAGCGCTCGGCCTGCCCAAAGTCGAGTACGAGACGGTGCCGGCCCGCAAGGTGTGGCAGGAGATCATCCAGGGGGCCTGGGAGAGCGCGGAACCGGGCGTCGTCTTCTCGACGCGCCATGAGAAGGACTCGAACAGCTGGTACTACAACCCGCTGATCTGCACGAACCCGTGCGCCGAACAGCCGTTGCCGGCGTGGGGCGTCTGCACCCTCGGCCACGTGAACCTCGCGCGCATGTACGACCCGGACAAGCATGACGTGAACTGGGATCAGCTGCGTCACTCGGTGCGCACCCTGGTCCGGCTCCTGGACAACGTCGTCGACGCCACGCACTACTTCATCGAGGAGAACCGCCGCAACCAGATGCGCGAACGCCGCATCGGGGCGGGTACCCTGGGGCTCGGGGAGCTTTTGATCCGGCTCGGCCTGCGTTACGGCTCGCCGGAGGCCGTGTCGTTCACGGATAAACTCTACCGTTTCATCGCCGTGGAAGCGTACAAGGCGTCCGTCGACCTGGCCAAGGAGAAGGGGCCGTTCCCGGCGTTCGACGCGGAGAAGTTCCTCCAGTCCGGGTTCATGCGGCGCATGCCGGAAGAGGTGAGGGAGCTCGTCCGCCAGCACGGGATCCGCAACGTGACCGTTCTCACGCAGGCGCCCACCGGCACGGTGGGGACGATGCTCGACACGTCGACCGGCATCGAGCCGTTCTACTCCCTCAAATTCACGCGTCAGTCGCGCCTGGGCGTCGACACCCAATACGTGCGCGTCGCCCAGGAATGGCTGGACGCGCATCCCGGCCAGCCGCTGCCCGACTACTTCGTCGGCGCCCTGGACCTGACGCCGGAAGAGCACATCGCGATGCAG
>JADGHN010000035.1 GCA_019683875.1 Clostridia bacterium | reverse complement strand
GGGGGGGGGGGGGGGGTGGGGCTGTTGTACCCGCCCCCGCGCCCGGCCCCCGCGCCCCCACGACCGCTTCCAGCCCTTCGGGACGGACCGGGCGCGGCGCGTGCTGGCGTTTCTGAAATCGGCCGGCGTGCCGGCGTCCGACCGTCGCGCCTGGCCGCTCGTGTGCAGCGGCGAGCGCGTGCTGTGGGTGACCGGCCTTCGGCCGGACGACGCCTTCCGCGCCAGCCCCGGTGCGCAACGGGTCCTGGTGCTGCAGTGGCGCCCGGATCGCCCGTGAAGAGGCCGAAGTTGCCGGTCGAATTCGGCGCGTGCTAAACTTGCAGAGATTCCGTTCCCATTTAAGGAGGACGACGGTTTGAACCGTGCGCGCCTACGCACGGGGCTGATCTACCTCGTCATCGTGGGGCTCGTGATCGTCCTCGGCCTGCTCGTCGGACCCAAGGGCCCGCAGCTGCATACCTACACCTACTCCACGTTCATGAACCTCGTAGAGTCCGGCCGCGTCGACTCGGTCGACATTTCGGCGGACGGCCGCCACATCAGCGGGCGGCTCAAGGATGGAGCGGCGTTTGAGGTCAACGTTCCGGAGGGCGCGCAGGAGATGACCATCTCCGCGCTGCGCGCCAAGGGGGTTCTCATCACAGCGGAGCGCCCCACCGAGACGCCGTGGTACGGCGCGCTGCTCTCGTCCATCATCCCCGTGTTGCTCGTGATCGTGGCGTTCTTTTTCATTCTTCAGCAGACGCAGGGCGGCGGCAACCGCGTCATGCAGTTCGGCAAGGCGCGCGTCCGCCTGCACCAGGACGACCCGAAACGGCGCGTCACGTTCGACGATGTCGCCGGCCTGGACGAGGCCAAGGAGGAACTCGCGGAGATCGTCGACTTCCTCAAGCACCCCAAGCGCTACGCGCAGCTCGGCGCGCGCATTCCCAAAGGGGTGCTGCTCTACGGCGCGCCCGGCACGGGCAAGACGCTTCTCGCGCGCGCGGTGGCGGGCGAGGCCGGCGTGCCCTTCTTCAGCATCAGCGGTTCCGACTTCGTGGAGATGTTCGTCGGCGTCGGCGCCTCGCGGGTCAGGGACCTTTTTGAGACGGCCAAGAAGAACGCGCCCTGCATCGTCTTCATCGACGAGATCGACGCGGTCGGCCGCCAGCGCGGCGCCGGCTACGGCGGCGGCCACGACGAGCGCGAGCAGACGTTGAACCAGCTGCTCGTGGAGATGGACGGCTTCAACGCGAACGAGGGCATCATCGTCATCGCCGCGACGAACCGCCCGGACGTGCTCGACCCGGCCCTCCTCCGGCCGGGCCGCTTCGACCGCCAGATCGTCGTCGACCGGCCCGACCTTCGCGGGCGCGAGGCCATCCTCAAGGTGCACATGCGGAACAAGCCCGTCGACGAGTCGGTCGACCCGACCGTGCTCGCCCGCCGCACGCCGGGCTTCACGGGCGCCGACCTCGAAAACATGGTCAACGAGGCGGCGCTCCTGGCGGCGCGGCGGAACCAGAAGAAGATCACGATGGAGAATCTCGAGGAGGCGATCGACCGCATCGTCGCCGGCGGTCCCGCCCGGCGGAGCCGCATCATCAGCGAGCAGGAGAAGAAGGTCGTGGCCTACCACGAGGCCGGCCACGCCATCGTGGGGAAGCTCCTGCCGGACTTCGACCCGGTCCACAAGGTGACCATCGTGCCGCGCGGGCCGGCGCTGGGCGTCACGATGCAGCTGCCCCTCGAGGACCGCTACCTCATCTCCAAGTCCCAGATCCTCAACCAGGTCACGTACGCCCTGGCCGGGAGGGCCGCGGAAGAGATCGTCTTCGGCGAGGTCACGAGCGGCGCGAGCGACGACATGGAACGCTCCACGAAGCTCGTGCGGCGCATGATCACCGAATTCGGCATGAGCGACGAGCTCGGCCCCATGACCTTCGGGAACAGGATCGACAATCCGTTCCTCGGCCGCGATCTCACGCGCGACCGCAGCTACAGCGAGGAGGTCGCCGCCGCGATCGACCGCGAGGTCGCGGAGGTCATCAACGAGGCGTACGCGCGCGCCAAGTCGATCCTCCAAGAGCACCGCGAGCAGCTTGACGAATTGGCCCACCGCCTCCTGGAGAAGGAGACCGTGGAGGGGCCCGAACTGGACGAGATCGTGCGGGGTGGAGTCCGACAGGCGAGATGACGAGCGAGTGGCGTCTCAGCCGCACCCTGCGGCGCAAGATCCCCGGAGCGGTCGACGGCGTCATGCGCGTGCTGGAGCTGGCCGGGCACCCCGCGTACATCGCGGGCGCCTCGTCGAGGGACCTGCTTTTCGGCCGGCAGCCGGACGCGTGGGAGATCGCCACGGACGCCGTGCCCCGCAAGGTGCTGGCCATATTTCCGGGGGCGGAGCCGCTCACCCCGTTCGTCACGGCCGTCCCCGCGGCCGGAGCGACGGTGCGGGTGGCCACCTACCGCATGGACGCCGACCCCTCCCAGGGGCCGGACCTGCCGCGCTTTGCGCCGCACATCTACGTCGACCTCGCCCACCGCGACTTCACCATCGAGGCCGTCGCCATCTCCCGGCGAGGGCAGCTCGAGGACCCGTTCCAGGGCTATCCGGACGTCCTGCACCGGCGCCTGCGGGCGGTGGGGGAGCCGGAGATCCGCTTCCGGGAGCGCCCGTCCCGCATGTTGCGCGCCATTTCGCTGGCCGCGGAATTCAACCTGAACTATCACCGCCCGCTGCTGTTTTCGCTGCAGGCCCTGCGGCAGCTCGTCGACTCCGTCCCGGCTGACGTCATCCGCGAGGAGTGGACGCGCATGCTGCTCAGCGGCCGGCCGGCCTACGCCATGGAAGCGCTTCTGCGCACCGGCATCCTCCACCGGTTCTGCCCCGAAGTGGCGGGCCTCGCCCCGCGCGCCTCGGGCGAGGCGGCGGAGACGGCGGTGTGGGATCACACGATGCGCGTGCTCGAAGCCGTGCCGCCCCTGTTGGAGCTGCGGCTCGCGGCCCTGTTCCACGACGCGGCGCGGGCCGCCGGCAGCTCGAAGCGCGCGTCCGAACGCGGGTTTCGCGCGGCGATGGCCGCCCGCGGCGCGCTGCGTCGCCTCGGCTTCGCCGAGGACGTCGTCGCCGCGGTGGAGGGCGTCGTGCGTCACCACGAGGAATTGGTCCGCGGCAGCGGCCTTCCGGCCGCGCGCTGGCAGAGGTGGGCGGACCGCGTCGGACCGCGCGTGGCCGGGCTCGTGCTGGCGTTCCGGCGCGCGCACCTGGCCGTCGAGCCCTCGGCCATCGAGGCGGCCGCCTGGCAGCAGGCCATCGCCGCGCTTGGCGGCGAACCGGGGGTAGGCGTCACGGATGGCGTCGCGAATGGGAAGGCTATGTCCGCGTCCCGCGGACGCTGAGCGGAGGGGGAGCGTGCCTTGACGCAGAGCTTCGTGCGCGTGGCGCTTGGCGACGGCGTGACGGCGCACATCCTGACGGCGCCCCGCTTCAAGACGGTCACGCTGTCCGTCTACCTGCACCGGCCCCTGCGGCGCGAAACGGTCACCGCCAACGCGCTCCTGCCCCAGGTCCTCCTGCGGGGCAGCCGCGAGCTCCCCACCCTGGCGGCCCTCGCCCGCCGGCTCGACGAGCTCTTCGGCGCGTCGGTCTCCAGCGGCGCGGAGAAGATCGGCGAGGACCAGGCCATCGCCTTCCACCTGAACGTCGTCGACGACCGCTTCCTGCCCGAGGGCCAAGCGGCGTGGCGCGCCGCCGTGCGCGTGCTGGCCGGCCTCATCCGCGACCCGCTCCTGGAAGGCGGCGCCTTCCGTGCGGACTACGTCGAGCAGGAGAAGGCGAACCTCGGCCACCGAATCCAGAGCCTCTACAACGACAAGGCGCGCTACGCGAACATGCGCCTCATCGCGGAGATGTGCGCCGGCGAGCCGTTCGCGCTCCATCCGCTCGGGTTCCGCGAGGATCTTGAGGAACTCGATCCGCGCCGCCTCGTCGAACATCACCGATCGCTGCTCGACGCGGCGCCCGTCGACGTGTTCCTCGTCGGCGGGGAGCGCGCCGAGGACCTGCTTCCGGCCCTGCAGGAGGCGTTCGCGTGGGACCGCGGCGTCCCGGAAGCGCTGCCGCCCACGCGCGCCGGGGAGCCGCCGGCAGAGCCGCGCGTCGTCGTGGAACGCCAGCCGGTCCAGCAGGGCAAGCTGGCCATGGGGTACCGCGCCGGGGTGACCATCGCCGACCCGCTCTACTTCGCGTTCGTGATGTACAACGGCATCCTGGGCGGCTTCGTGCACTCCAAGCTCTTCCGCAACGTGAGGGAGAAGGCGAGCCTCGCGTACTACGCCAGCTCCCACGCCGACGCGCTGAAGGGGATCATGCTCGTCGCGTCCGGCATCGAATCGCGCAACTACGAGCGCGCGGTGGGCATCATCCAGGAGCAGGTGGCGGCCATGGAGCGCGGCGACATCACGGACGACGAGCTCGAGTTCACCCGGCGCGCGCTGATCGAGCGGCTGCGCGCGGCCTCGGACAGCCCGGCGGCGATGATCTCGGGGGCGCTCGCGGAGCGGCTGGGCGGCCGGCCCATGTCCCAGGAGGAGCGGATCGCCGGCATCGAGGCCGTGCGGAAGGACGACGTCGTCGAGGTGGCGCACCGGGTCCGCCTCGACACGATCTTCTTCCTCACGCACCTTGAGGACGACCGCTCGCCCGCCGCGAGCGCGCCCGAACGGGAGGTGACCCGGCCGTGAACGCGTCCGTGGAACGCCTGGAGCGCCTGGGCGAGATCCTGCACCGGACGGAGCTCGACTGCGGCTTGACGGTGCTCGTCCTGCCCAAGCCGGAGTTCACCAAGAAGTTCGCCACGTTCGCGACGCGCTACGGATCCGTGGACCGTCACTTCCGCACGCCGGACGGCGAGGAGCTCGTCGTGCCGGACGGCATCGCGCACTTTCTGGAGCACCAGATGTTCGCGAAGGAGTACGGCGACGCGTTCGACCGCTTCTCCGCGCTGGGCGCGTCCGCGAACGCCTTCACCAGCTACACGTCCACGACGTATCTCTTCTCGTCGGCGTCGCGGTTTTCTGAAGCCTTCGACCTCCTCCTCGACTTCGTCCAGGAGCCGTACTTCACCAAGGCCGGCGTGGACAAGGAGCGCGGCATCATCGAGCAGGAGCTCCGCATGTACGCGGACACGCCGTACTGGCGCCTGTTCCAGCAGTTGCGGGAGTGCCTCTTCGTCCGCCACCCGTTCCGCATCGACATCGGGGGCACGGTCGAGTCCATCGGCCGGATCGACGAGACGCTTCTCCTGCGCTGCTACCGCACGTTCTACCACCCGTCGAACATGGTGGTGTCGGTGGTGGGCGACGTCTCGCCCGAGGACATCGTCGCGCGCGTCCAGGCGAGCCTCGACCGTCACGGCGGCTACGCGCGCAAGAGCGAGATCCAGCGCATCTTCGAGCCCGAACCGGAGCACATCCACGCGCCGCGAGCGGAGGCGCGCATGGCCGTGGCCCGGCCGCTCGTCGCCGTCGGCTTCAAGGACCGGCCGGGGGAGGTGCGGGGAGAGGAGCTCGTGCGCCTGGAGATCCTGTCGTCCATCGTGCTCGACGCCGCGCTGGGCAAGGGGAGCCCGCTCTACGCCCGGCTGTACGAGGCCGGTCTCATCGACCACACGTTCTCCGCGAGCTACCTGCGCGAGGCCACGTTCGGGATGACGGCCGTCTCCGGGGAGACGGACGACCCGGACCGCCTCGTGGCGGCGCTGCGCGAGGGTCTCGCGGCGTTCGCCGAAGCCGGGGTGGACCCGGACGACTTCCACCGCGCGCGCAACCGGCTGTACGGCGAGGCCGTGGCCGATTTCGACTCGCCGGAGTCGATCGCGCACTCGCTCAACCGCGCGCACTTCCTCGACGTCCCCCTGAGGGCGTACTTCGACGCCCTCGAAGCCGCGACGCCCGAGGACGCCTCCGCCCGCGCGAGGGAGATCTTCCGCGACGACGCCCTGGCCGTCTCGATCGTCCTGCCGTCTTCGTGACGCGGGAAGGGCCGGCCGTACGGCGCCGGGGCCCTTCTGCGCTTTCCCGCGCGTCATGCTGCGACGCCCGCCCGAATAGAGTCGCGTAGTCACCCGTTTCGAGGTGGTTGCGCGTGAAGCTGTGGAGCCTGCGCGGGCGGGCCGTCCGTCTTGTCCTCGTTCTTTGCGCGGGCCTCGCCGTCGCCGCGCTGTTCGTGCGCCCGGTGCGCGTGGAATCGTACGAGCCGGTCCAGCTGGCCCGCCTGCCCTGGGGGCCGGAGGGGGTCCAGGTGGCGAGCCCCGGCAGCGGGCGCCGCATGGGTCCGCGGTCCTTCGCCGTGTCCCAGGATGGCTCGCTGCTGATCGCCGACACGTTCGCCGGCCGGATCCTCGTCCTCTCCCCGGACGGGCGCGCCGTGCAGGCGCTGACGCCGCGCGGCAGAGGCGGCGCTCCGGTTCGCGTCGACGACCTGGCACCCGCGCCGCGCGACCGCCTGTTCGTCGCGGACCACGCCGCGCGCGCCGTGTGGGAGGTGTCCCCGGACGGCACCGCCGTGCCCTACTATGAAGTCGACGCGTCCGGCCTTCGCGGCTGGGCGGTGCAGGGGCTGGCCGTCGACCCGGAAGGCCGCCCGGTGATCGACGCCGTGTTCCTGACGTCGTCGAGCTACGAGCGAGAGATCCGCCGTCTGGAGGAGGACGAGGCCGGCGTGGTGCTGGCGCGGCAGGTCGTCGACGAGCGCGGTCCCCGCCTGGACGAGGGCCGGGCGGCCCTGCCGGACGCGGTCGAGTCGATCGGCCTCGGCAACGATGGCCGGCTGTACGCGCTGTCGGCCGAAGGCAGCGCCTTCACCCGCGTCATCCACGTCTTCGGCGCGGACGGGCGACCGCTGCGCACCCTTCGCGTGCAGACGCGGAACGAGCTTCGACAGGGACAGATCCTGGGACTGGACCGCTGGGGCGGGCTGTACGTCGGGCTGAACCTCGGCTCCCCGGACGGCCAGATCGTCAAGATCGACGCGCAGGGCCGCGCCCGGTGGTCGACCCCCGCGCCGGTGGCGGCCGACCAGCCGGCGCTGGGAGCCTACGCTCGCGTCGACGCCGACGGCGACCTGTACCTGCTGACCCCGGCCGCCGACGGCCTGCACGTGCAGAAGCTGGCGCGCCACGCGCGCTGGGCGCTGCAGGCCCGCTGACGGGCGCGCCGCCGGCCCGCCGCGCGCGGGAGGCGCCGCGGGCGCAATGGTGAGGAAATGAGGGACGCGAAGCTGGACAAGCCATCGACAGGACTGGAATTCCGCTGGGGCGAGCGCACGTACGTCATGGGCATCCTGAACGTCACGCCGGACTCGTTCTCGGACGGGGGCCGGTATCTGGATCCCGCCGCGGCCCTGGCGCACGCGCGGCAGATGGTGGCCGACGGGGCCGACATCATCGACGTCGGCGGCGAATCGACGGCGCCGGGCGCGGAACCGGTGCCGCTGGAAGAAGAGCTGGCGCGCGTGCTGCCGGTGATCGAGGCGCTGGCGGCGGAGCTTCCGGTGCCGATCTCCGTCGACACCTACAAGGCGGAGGTGGCGCGGCGGGCCGTCGCCGCCGGCGCCCGCATCGTCAACGACGTCCGCGCGCTGCGCGGCGATCCGGACATGGCCGCGGCGGTGGCGGAGACGGGTGCCCACGTGATCCTCCTGCACCACGGGGAGCCGCGCGACGGCGGGGACGTGACGGACATGCTGCTGCGCGACTTCGAGGAGATGGTCGCGCGGGCGGAGCGCGCCGGCATCTCGCGTGAGAAGATCTGGCTCGACCCCGGCTTCGGGTTCGGGAAGGGCGCGGAGACGAACCTGGCGCTCACGCGGGAGCTTGCCGCCCTCCGCGCCCTGGGCCGGCCGCTCGTCTACGGCCCCTCGCGCAAGCGCACACTGGGGCTCGTCACGGGACTGCCCGCGGCGGAGCGCGACGAAGCGACGGCCGGCCTGGCCGCGCTGGCCGCGACGCAGGGGGCGGACGTCGTCCGCGTGCACAACGTCCGGATGACGTCGAGGGCCGTGCGCATGGTCGACGCCGTCTGCCGCGGCTGGCCGGCTCCCCTCTCCGACGCCATCCGCCTCACCGGCATGCGCTTCGTCGCCGACCACGGCGCCTACCCGGAGGAGCGCGGCGCGCCCCAGCCGTTCGTCGTCGACGTGCGGCTGTACGGCGACTGGCGACGCGCCGCGGGGAGTGACGACCTCGCCCAGGCCGTGGACTACGCCGCCGTCTGGCGGGAGGTGGCGGCCGTGGTGGAGGGGCCGCGCCACAACCTCCTGGAGTCGCTGGCCGAGGCGATCGCCGCGCGGCTTCTGGCGCGGTTCCCGGTTTCTCGCGCGTGGGTGCGCGTGCACAAGCCCCGCGCGCCTCTCGGCGGCCCGGTGAACGACGTCGCCGTGGAGGTGGTCCGTTCCCGTGACCGGTAGCCCCTCCCTGCGCGCGTACCTGGGCCTCGGCTCGAACCTCGGGCGGCGGGAGGCGTACCTGGCGGCGGCCGCCGCGCGCCTGACGGCCTGCGGAGTGCGCGTGACCGCGGTCTCGCGCGTCTACGAAACGCGCCCGCAAGACGTGGACGCGCCGCAGCCCGACTTCCTCAACGCGGTCGTCGAGGTCGAGTGGGACGGGGAGCCGGAAGCGCTGCTGCGGCTGGCGCTGGACGTGGAGGCGCTGTACGGCCGCGTGCGGCCCGCACAAGGGAGCGCGCGCGGGCCGGCGCCGAGGACGCTGGACATCGACCTGCTGCTGGTCGCCGGTGCCGGGGATGCCCTCGTTCTGCGGGCGGGACCCGAGTTGACCCTGCCGCACCCGCGGCTCCGCGACCGCGCCTTCGCCCTGCGGCCGCTGTTGGACGTCGTTCCGCCGGAACCGGCGGCGGGCTGGCTCGGCGCCGATATCGCGCGGCGCGCGGAGGAGCTCGCGGCGGTCCAGGGCGTGCGCGAGTGGGGCCCGTTTCCGGACTGGGAACCGGACGCGTACACACCCGGGTCGCTCGCGCCGGCGACGCCGCCGCGCCACGTCGGCACGGCCTTCCGTTGCCTGGCCGCCACCGGCTCGACGAACGACGTCGCGCGGGAGTGGGCCGCCGCCGGCGCGCCGGCCGGCGCGGTCGTCGTGGCCGACGCCCAGACGCGCGGCCGCGGCCGGCGCCGCCCGGGCTGGCACACGCCGCCCGGCGGCGCGCTCGCGCTGTCCCTGGTGCTGCGGCCCGCGTGGCCGGCCGGGCGGCTCACGCTCCTGCCCCTCGCGGCGGGCGTGGCCGTGGCGCGCGCCGCCGGGCGCGCCGCGGCCGTGCGCTGCGGGTTGAAGTGGCCCAACGACGTCCTCGTGCGCGGGCGCAAGCTCGCCGGCATCCTCGTCGAGGTCCTCGGCCCCGATCCGGCCGCAGCCGGCGTGGTCCTCGGCATCGGCGTGAACCTGAACCTGCCGCTTCACCGCTTCCCGCCGGACGTGCGCGAGCGCGCGACGTCGCTCCTGCACGAGTCCGGCGGGCCCGTCCGCCGGCCCGCGTTCGCCCGGGAGCTGCTCTCGGAACTCGACGTCTGGATCGACGCCCTCGACCGCGAACCGGACGCCGTCCTCGCCGCCTGGCGAGGGCTCTCCGTGACGCTGGGCCGCGAGGTGGAGGTGGTCCACGGCGCGGAAACGGTGCGCGGCAAGGCGGTCGACGTCGACGCGACGGGCGCCCTGATCCTCGAGACGGCCTCCGGGGAGCGGCGGCTCGTCGCCGGCGAGGTCACGGCGTGACCAGCATGTTGTCGATCAGGCGCGCCCGCCCGAAGTAGCACGCGACGGCCAGGAGGACCGGCCCGTCGATGACGTCGACGTCCGCGAGGGTATCCGGGTCGACGACTTCCGCGTAGTCCAGCCGCGCGTGCGGCGCCGCGGCGATGGTGTCTCGCAGGAACGAGCGGATCCGCCCCGCGTCCCGCTCACCGTCGCGGATCATGGCCGCGGCCTGGGAGAGGGTGCGGTAGAGCACGGGCGCGGCGGCGCGCTCGTCGGGCGTGAGGTAGGCGTTGCGGGAGCTCATCGCGAGACCGTCCGGCTCGCGAACGATCGGCGCCACGCGGATCTCGACCGGGATGTTCAGGTCCCGCACCATGCGCCGGATGATGAGCGCCTGCTGGTAGTCCTTCTGGCCGAAGTACGCCCGGTCCGGCGCGACGATGTGAAAGAGCTTCGAGACCACGGTGGTGACGCCGTCGAAGTGCGTCGGCCGGGAGCGCCCGCACAGGACGGCGTTCAGGCCGCGCACCGACACGATGGTGCGGTGGGCCTCCGGCCCGTCGGGGTACATCTCGGCGTCGTCGGGCGCGAAGAGCACGTCCACGCCGGTCTCGCCGGCCATGCGCACGTCGCGCTCGAAGTCCCGAGGGTACTGGGCCAGGTCCTCCGTGGGCGCAAACTGCAGCGGGTTCACGTACAGGCTCACGACCGTGAACCCGTTCTCCGACACGGACTTTCGCATCAGCGACAGGTGCCCCTCGTGGAAGTAGCCCATCGTGGGCACGAAGCCCACCGTGAGCCCCTTCCCGCGCGCTTCGGCCACCGCCGCCCGCACGTCCGCGATGGTGCGCACCACCTTCACGCGCGCTCGTCCTCCCCCCGCAGCTCGGCCTGCAGCTTCCGCCACTCCTCGTCCTTCATGGAGTATCGCTCCGTCTCGGCCGGATAGGCGCCCCCGCGCACGTCCTCCGCGTACCGCCGCAGCGCGTCCGTCACGACCTCGCGGACATTCGCGTACGCGCGCACGAACTTCGCCGGCGTCCCGAACGAGTAGCCGACGAGGTCGTGAAACACGAGCACCTGCCCGTCGCAGCCCGCGCCCGCGCCGATGCCGATCGTCGGGATGCGCAGCCGGCGCGTGATCTCCCCGGCCAGCTGCCACGGAACGGCCTCCAGCACGAGGCTGTACGCGCCCGCGTCCTGCAGCGCGAGGGCGTCGTGCAGCAGCCTCCGCGCCGCCTCGGCCGACCGGCCCTGCACGCGGTAGCCGCCCAGCTGGTGCACCGATTGCGGCGTCAGGCCGATGTGCGCCATCACGGGAATGCCGGCTTCCACGAGGCGGCGCACCGTCGGCGCGTAGGCCTCGCCGCCCTCGAGCTTGACCGAATGGGCCCCGCCTTCTTGCACGAGCCGCGCGGCGTTGCGCAGCGCCTCCTCGGCCGAGACCTGGTACGTCATGAAGGGCATGTCGCACACGACGTGCGCCGAGCCCTTCGCCCGCGTCACGGCGCTCACGTGGCGGAGCATGTCCTCCAGCCGCACGGGGATCGTCGTGTCGTAGCCCAGCACCACGTTGCCCAGGGAGTCGCCGACGAGGATGATGTCCACGCCGGCGTCCTGCGCGCACTGGGCGGACGGGAAATCGTAGGCGGTCACCATGACGATGCGTTCCCCGCGCGCCTTCATCTGTTGCAGATCGTGAACCGTCTTGGCGCTCACGCGCGTTCACCTTCTTCGTCGGGATTGGCGCCCGTGGAGCGGGCCGGGGCGGGCGGCAGAAGGTCCTCGATGGCATCGAGGTCCGCCTCTCCCGGGCTGCGCGCGCTGGCGCGCGCCTGCCGCCGGGCCAGCCCCACGGTGTAGCGGGCGAGCGCGACGTACAGGTCAAGCAGTTCCGGTTCCGCGCCCGCGAGCGCCTTGAGGTGGGCGGCGACGGTCGCCGCGTCGCCCCGCGCGATGGGTCCCGTCAACGCCGCCACCGGGCCGAGCGACGCCGCGTTCTCAAGCGCCGAACGCGCCAGGCCGGCCACGGCCGCGCGCGTCTCCTCTTCCGGCAGGCCCGCGCGCGCGAGAATCCGCTCCGCGGCGTCCATGAGCGCGACGACATAATTCGCCGCGATGCACGCCGCGGCGTGGTAGGCGGCCTTGTCGTCCGAACGGACGCGCCCCCAACGGGCTCCCAGGTCCTCGAGCCAACGCCCGACGACCTCCACGGCCTCCTCGTCGCCCTCCAGGGTGAACCGCAGGCCCCTGAGCGACGCCGGCGCCGTCCCGGCGATGCTGAACAGCGGGTGCAGCGAGGCCACGGACAGCCCGCGGGCGCGCGCGCGCCGGAGGAGGCCCGCGCTCCAGGCGCCGCTGGTGTGCGTCGCCATCCGGGCGCCGCGATACGCGCCCGCCTCGTCCAGGCGGCGGTCGACCTCCGCGATGGCGTCGTCCCGCACGGCCAGGAACCACCAGTCGACGCGCGGGAGCGAATCCGGGCCGGCCGGAGCCTCTGGCGGGAGCCCGGCCGCGACCGGGCCGCCGGGCAGCGCTCCGGCCAGCGCCGCCGCGCGCTCCGGCCGCCGGCTCAGGACGACGGCCACCTCGTGGCCGGCCGCGACCAAGTGCGGAGCGAGCGCGTGCGCGACCCGGCCGGCACCGGCGATGCCGACACGCAAGGAAGCGGGAGCGTGCACACGGGATCCCCCTCGCGCGCGCGTCGCGCACAATCTAGGAGCATCGTAGATCAATGGTAAGGATGCCCACAAGTCGGCCGCGGGGCGACCGTTCCCGCCGGTGGACATTTGCTGTACAATGCCGACGCACAGCCCATGGGCCGGAGGAATACCCATGCAAACCATGCAGATTCTGAGCATTGGACAGATTGAAGAGGGCCAGGATCACATTCTCCTTCTTAAGGAAACGGACGGTCCGCGCATCCTGCCCATGGTGATCGGCCCGTACGAGGCTGCCTCCATCGCTCTGGGCATGGAGCGCGCCGCCGCGCCGCGCCCGCTGACGCACGACCTGCTCCTCCACGTCATCGGACGTCTCGGCGGGGAACTGCAACGTGTCGTCATCCATGACGTGCGCAATGAAACTTATATTTGCCAGCTTGAAATTCAAACTGAACGCGGAATCCTCGAAATCGACTGCCGCCCGAGTGACGCCATCGCCGTCGCGGTGCGGGCAGGTGTGCCGATCATCGTGACCGAAGATGTACTGGAGGCGTCGGCCGTCGTCCCGGATGAGGACTGACGGCTGGAGCGCCGGAATCGGGGTGGGCGTCGCTTGGCCGGCCATTTCGCGTTTCTGCTGCACCCTCTGGACGTTTCCGACGTGGCCAGGAAGTTCCCGTTCCTCGAACGTCACGTGCCCGGGCGCTGGCTTGAGGCCATCATGCCGTACGCGCCGCCGATCTACACGTCGCACATCACCGGCATCCGCTCGCCGCACAACACGGCGGAGGGGCACTTCATCTCCGTGCCGCTCACGCCGCGGCTCATGCTCGGGCTGCCGGAGCGCCAGGTGTTGAGGAAGCTCATCGCCGCCGGCCGCATGGCCGAGAGGCTGGGCGCCCGCATCCTGGGGCTGGGCGCCTTCACGGCCGTCGTGGGCAACGCCGGCCGCGACCTCGCCGACGCGCTCGACATCGCCGTCACCACCGGGAACAGCTACACGGCCGCCACGGGGATCGAAGCCCTCGGCCTCGGCGCGGAGGCGATGGGCATCCGCCTGGAGGAGGCGGAGGCCGCCATCGTCGGCGCCACCGGCTCCATCGGACGCGTGTGCGCCCTGCTTCTCGCGCCGCGCGTGCGAAACCTCACGCTCGTCGGCCGCGACGAACAAAAGCTTGAAGTCCTTGCGGAGGAGGTGCTGCGGGAGACCGGCGTGCAGGCGCGCATTTCCACGGACCTGCACCAGGCGCTCATCCGTGCGGACGCAGCCATCACCGTCTCCAGCGCCATCGACGCCATCGTCCACCCGGAGGATCTCAAGCCCGGCGCCGTCATCTGCGACATCGCCCGGCCGCGCGACGTCTCCAGGCTCGTCGCCGAGAAGCGCGACGACGTCCTCGTGATCGAGGGCGGCATCGTCGAGGTTCCGGGCGACGTCGACTTCCACTTCAACTTCGGCCTGCCGGAACGAATGTGCCTCGCCTGCATGGCGGAGACGATGATGCTCGCGCTTGAGGAACGGTACGAGGACTACACGCTGGGCCGCGACTATTCGCTGGAGAAGGTCGAGGAGACGATGGCGCTCGCCCGCAAGCACGGCTTCCGCGTCGCGGGCCTGCGGAGCTTCGAACGGGCCCTTTCGGACGACGAGGTGGCGCGCATCCGCGCCAACGCCATGCGGAAGAGGGCCGCGCTCGCGGCGGCGGCCGGCTCTTGACACCGCCCGCGGGGCGTTCCATAATCGTTCCGATTTTTGGGGAGCGGCGCGTCTCCGTCGATCGCATACCGTAGGCAGGCGGGATACATCCTGATTGGCGGCCCCGTCGGGCTTTTTCTTTTGTCTTCGCATACCGCGTACGGACTGACGGGCGCCGCCGGATGGGAGATTGTGCGATGTCGGATCAGGAACAGGAACTGCTGCTCACCGCGGAAGGCCTGAAGAAGCTCGAAGAAGAGCTCGAGCATCTGAAGTCCGTGCGTCGCCGCGAAGTCGCGGAGCGCATCAAGGTCGCGCGCGACTTCGGCGACCTTTCGGAAAACTCGGAGTACGAAGAGGCGAAGAACGAGCAGGCGTTCGTCGAGGGTCGCATCATGACCCTCGAAAAGCTCCTGCGCAACGCCCGCATCGTGGCGGAGGACGAGGTGAACCCGTCGGAGGTCAACCTCGGTTCCCGGGTTCGCTTGCGTGACGTCGAAACCGGCGAGGAGATGGAGTACACCATCGTCGGCTCGAATGAGGCCGATCCCGCCCAGCTGCGAATTTCGTACCAGTCGCCCGTCGGCCAGGCCGTGTTCGGCCACCGCGCCGGCGACGTCGTCGAGGTTCGCCTGCCCGGCGGCGTGGCCCGCTACGAGATCCTGAAGGTGGAGCGGTGAGGCGTGGCCGAGAGCGAAGTGACCCGCGCGCGCCGTGAAAAGCTCCGGGCGCTGCGCGCGCTCGGCATCGACCCGTTCGGGTCACGTTACGAGACGACGGCCCACGCCCAGGACATCCACGAGCGCTACGCCGAGATGGAAGGCCGCGAGGTGCGCGTCGCGGGCCGTCTGATGGCGCTTCGCGTCCACGGGAAGGCCGCGTTCGCGGACCTGCAGGACCGCACCGGCCGCGTCCAGCTCTATATGCGGGCCGACGTCACGGACGGCTTCGACACGCTCCTCCCGCTGCTCGATCTCGGCGACATCGTCGGCGCCCGTGGCGCCGTGATGCGGACCCGGCGCGGCGAGGACAGCGTCGAAGTCCGCGAGCTCACGCTTCTCACGAAGTCGCTGCGGCCGCTCCCCGAAAAATGGCACGGTCTGAAGGACGTCGACCGCCGCTACCGGCAGCGTTACCTCGACCTGATCGTCAATCCCGGCGTGCGGTCGACGTTCATCGCGCGCTCGCGCATCATCCGGGAGATGCGCGCGTTCCTGGACGAGCGCGGCTTCATCGAGGTGGAGACGCCGGTGCTCACGCCCCTCGCCGGCGGCGCCCACGCGCGCCCGTTCGTCACGCACCACAACGCCCTGGACATGCCGCTCTACCTTCGAATCGCGGTCGAGCTCTACCTAAAGCGCCTGATCGTCGGCGGGCTGGAGCGCGTGTACGAGATCGGCCGCGTCTTCCGCAACGAGGGCGTGTCCACGCGCCACAACCCCGAGTTCACCATGATGGAGTGCTACCAGGCGTTCGCCGACTACGAGGACATCATGGAGCTCACCGAGTCCATGGTGGCGCGGATTGCCGAGCGCGTCACCGGCTCCCCGCGCGTCCGCTACGGCGACGTCGAAATCGACTTCACCCCGCCGTGGCGGCGCCTCTCGATGATCGACGCGCTGGAGCGGAAAGGCGTCCGCCTCGCCGACATGCCGGATGACGAATCCGCCCGCCGCCTCGCGCGCTCCCTTGGCGTGCACGTCGACGGGAACGCCACGCGCGGCAAGGTCATCGACGAGCTGGTGAGCGAGCTCGTCCAGCCGGAACTGGTCCAGCCGACGTTCCTTCTGGATCATCCCACGGAGATCTCGCCGCTCGCCATGCGCAAGCGGGACAACCCGGAGCTGACCTATCGCTTCGAGGCCATCGTCAACGGGATGGAGCTCGGCAACGCCTTCACGGAGCTCAACGACCCCGATGACCAGCGCGAGCGCTTCGAGCGGCAGATGGAAGACCGGCGCAAGGGCGACCTCGAATCGCCGGAGCTCGACGAGGACTTCCTCAGGGCGCTGGAATACGGCATGCCGCCCACCGGCGGGCTGGGCATCGGCGTCGACCGGCTTGTGATGCTGCTCACCAACTCGCCGTCCATCCGCGACGTCATCTTGTTTCCGCTCATGCGGCCTCTTCCGCAAGAGAACGAAGACGAGGCCGACGAAGAAGAAGCAGAAGAGGAAGTCTGAGGCGGAGCGTCCAGCGCCGCCTGACGGGGCTGCCACTGCGACCACATGTTGCAGTGTTGCGGCCCTTTTTGCGCGGTGCTATAGTTTCAAATCGCGGCCGATCGTCACGCCACGAACGGCGCCGGTCGCTGCGGAACATCGAGCCGGCGCATTCTCGCGAATGCGCGTCGCGATGGCCACAACTTCGATTGACCCACCGTGTCGTGGGTGATATGATTAAAAACCGCCGGACGCCAGACGGCGCCGGAACGGCAGATCCGATCCTTGAAAACTGAACAGCGTGAGAGAGCGAGGCGGCCCTTGAACCGGTGCCGGTTCGGCGAAGGCCGATGGGCATCGGGAGAGATGGAAGTCAT
>JADGHN010000034.1 GCA_019683875.1 Clostridia bacterium | reverse complement strand
GACCAGCAGCCAGAACGGCAAGCGGAACACGTAGAAGCCGGCGTCCCGGTGGAACAGCGGATCCGGGGCGCCGCCGTACGGCTGGGCGTGGAGGAAACGTAGCACCGTCAGCCACTGCGAGCCGACGGACAACCCCGCGACGAACGCGACGAGCGCCGCGGCCGCGGCGAGGATCACCGACACGCGGCGCCGCCAGAACCAACGGCGCCACTCCTCAGGGACCAGCTCAAGGGGCAGGTTCGCGAGGCCGCCGCGCGCCAGCCATAGGTTGAAAAACGTGACGGCCCCGAAGAGGATGCCGCCCGCCAGCGCGACGAGCCACTGGGCGCGGAACGTCGCCCAGAATACCGACGTGTACCCGAGGCTTTTGAACCAGAGCCAGTCGATGTAGACGCTGCCGAGCCGGTTGCCGAGCAGGAACAGCACGGCGACGACCGCGACGAACGTCCAGACGAGCCTTCGCCGACGCAACGCAGCGCCCCCTTTTTGGGCGGCTCTCCGTTAAAGAGAAGCCGCTTTCAAGGGAATTCCAACGCGCGAGCTAGATTCCTGCAGAGATGGTCGCCCTCGATGTCCATCAGTGTCCAATGTGGACGAGATTCCGGAAAAGAAGTCGAACGCTGTCCCATGCGACGCGGAAGAAGCCGCCCCGCCGAACGGCCGCGTCGGCCTTGAGCGGAGCGGTGAACGTCGCGCCACCACCCTTGAAGGCGACCGTTCCGAGCGTGCTGCCCTTCTGGACGGGCGCGATCAGGTAGGCGCGGCTCGCGGGCGCCATGCCGCGCGGGGTCCGCACCTGTACCGTTTCCGCGAGCTTCACGCTGCCATCCTTCGGGACGACGAGATGCACGGTCGCGGAGGCCTCCACCGTGCGCCGGTCGCCCTTGTACACCGGCACGCGCACGGAAACCTTGCGCGTCTCCGCGCGGAAGACGCGGAAGCCCCAATCGAGGAGCGTCTCCGCCTGCTCGGCGCGCTCCTTGTCGCCCGACGTCCCCATCACGGCGGCGATCAGACGCAGCGAGCCGACCTTGCCCGTCGCCACCATGTGGAAGAGCCCCTTGATGTTGCCCGTCTTCAGACCGTCGACTCGCGGGTCCGTGAAGAGCAGCGTGTTGTAGTTGTTTTGCGCTATTCCGTTGTACGTGAACGACTTCGTGGACGAATAGCGGAGGATCTCCGGGTGTTGCTGCAGGAGGTGCCGCGCCAGCCGCGCCATGTCGAGGGCGGTCGTGGTGCTCGCGTCGGCCAGCCCGGCCGCGTCGGCGAAACGGGTGTGGGTGAGCCCGATCTCCTTCGCGTGGGCGTTCATCCGGTCGACGAACGCCGGCTCGCTGCCATGGCCGAGGTATTCGGCGAGCGCCGTCGCCGCGTCGTTCCCCGAGGAGACCATCAGGCCGTAGAGCAGCTGGTCCACCGTGACCGGCAGCCCGGGTTGGATGAACATGCGCGACACCTGGGTGTCTTTCGCCAGCTTCCACGCGTGTGCACTCACCGGCACGACGTCCGACAGGGCGACCTGCCTGGCCTCGACCGCCTCCAGCGTGAGGTCCGCCGTCATCATCTTCGTGAGGCTGGCCGGAGGCTCGGCCCGGTCCGGGTCCAGCGCGTACAGCACCACCCCGCTGTCCGCGTCCATGAGGACGGCGCTCTGCACCGCCAGCGGCGGCGGCGTGAGGTCTTTGTACAGCGCGGTGCCCGCGGCCGCCGCGCGCGGCGAGAACACCGCCGCCGAAAGCAGGATCGCGAGGCCGGACAGAGCAGCGACAAGGCGCGAGATCGATCGTTCCAGCACGGATCTACCTCCTGATGGCCGCAGCATTCTTGAGTGTACCCCAAGCCCTGGCGTGGCGACGCGGACGGGCCGCGGGTCCTCATCCGCGGCAGGGATTGCGCGACGCCTGGCCAACATCGCTCATCATGCGGGTCCTCGTCGCGCCGAACGACTTCAAGGGCAGCATGTCCGCCGTCGCGGCCGCGCGCGCCATGGCCGAGGGCGCGCGGGCCGCGGGCGCACGCGCGCGCCTCCTGCCGCTTGCGGACGGCGGGCCCGGAACGGCCGAGGTGCTGCACCGCGCGCTCGGCGGGCGGTGGCGGCGCGAGGTCGTCCCCGACGCGTGGGGCCGCCCGCGCGCGGTGCGGTGGACGGCGCTGCCGGGCGACGAAGCGGCGTTCGACACGGCCGACGTGATCGGCCTCGCCCGCCTGCCCGTCGAGCTCCGCGATCCCTGGCGCACATCCAGTTTCGGCGTCGGCGTGCTCCTGAGGAGGCTGGCGTCCGCCGGCGTCCGCCGCGTGTATGTCGGTCTCGGCGGCACCGCGACCGTCGACGGGGGGCTCGGGTGCCTCGCGGCGCTCGGCGGCGCGTCCGCGCCGCCCGCCGAGCCGGGAACGCTCTCGCTGCCGCCGCTGGCCGATCTCCGGCTGCCGGAGCCGGAGGTGCTGCGCCACATGGAGATCGTCGCCCTCGCGGACGTCGACGCCCCGCTCTGCGGGCCGCGCGGCGCGGCGGCCGTGTTCGGCCCGCAAAAGGGCGCCCGGCCCGAGGACCTCCCCGAGTTCGACGCCCGCCTGCGGCGCCTCGCGGACCTCGTCGAGCGCGAGGCCGGACGGGCGCTCCGCGACCTACCGGGCGCGGGGGCGGCGGGAGGCCTGGGCTTCATGCTCACGGCGCTGGGCGCGCGCGTGGTGCCGGGGGCCGAGACGCTCCTGGACCGGGTCGGCTTCGACCGCAGGGCCGCCTGGGCGGACCTGATCGTCACCGGCGAGGGCCGCGTGGACGCGCAGACGCGGATGGGCAAGCTGCCCTGGGCCGTCGCCCGGCGAGCCATGCGGCTGGGCAAGCCCGTGCTGATCCTCGCCGGCGACCTCGGCGACGGCGCCCTCGATTGCATTGCGCCCGGACGGGTCGCCGTCGCCTCTATCTGCCCCGGTCCCATGGACGCCGCCGCGGCGATGCGCGACGCCGCCCGCCTCCTTCGGGAGGCCTGCCGGCGCGAGATCGCCGTCATCCGCATCGGCGCCGCGCTCGCCGCTCACTCCACCGTGCTGAACCCCTGAACGATCGGAAAGTCGACGTATCCGGAGAAGCGACGCGCCAGATGCGTCGTGAGATCCATGGAAGGGTCGCGCCCGAGGACCATGCGCGCCACGGCCTCGCCGACCGCCGGCGCGCGCATCACGCCGAAGCCGTTGAAGCCGACGGCCAGGTGCAGGCCGTCGACGCCCGCGTACGGGCCGAGGAGCGGCCGGCGATCCGGGGTGGCGTCGCACAGTCCGGCCCAGCCCCCGGTGAGCCGCGCGGAGGCGCCGTCCTTGTACCGCCGCGGCAGCCGCTCCGCCACGGACAGCAGGAACGCCTCGTCGTTCGCGTCAAAGAAGTTGTCG
Source organism: Clostridia bacterium (assembly GCA_019683875.1). Lineage (NCBI taxonomy): Bacteria > Bacillati > Bacillota > Clostridia > Clostridia bacterium. Next base: position 13,423 of record JADGHN010000034.1, on the reverse strand, counting down.
GGATCGGACTCCTTCTCCTCAGTCCCGTCGCCGAAGATGATCTTGCGACCGTCCGGGATCCAGTAGAACTCGAGGCCCATGTCGTGCAGGATGGGCAGTTGCGGCCGCTCGGGCGCGTCCAGCACGGCGACCTGCGTGCGGTACGGCTTGATCGGGATGTCGAGCCCGGAAGCGCGCAGCAACTTGCGGCTCCAGACCCCGCTCGCGACGACGACCACGTCGCCGGCGAGCCGCTCCCCGCCTTCGGTCACGACCCCGGCGACGCGGCCGCCCTCGATGGCGACGCGTGCCGCCTGGGTGCCCTTCATGATACGAACGCCGCGCGCCGCGAGCGTCTCCCCCACCACGTTCGTGTAGTCGTACGCGTAGACGTGTCCATCGTCCGGCGTGTACCACGCCGCCGCCACGCCGTCGACGCGCAGGTCGGGCCAGCGGTGGGCGGCCTCCTCCGCCGTCAGCCGCTCCACGCGGATGCCCTGCCCCACGAGCATCTCCGCCCGCCGCGCCATGACGGCGGCGGAGGCGTCGTCGCCGACGAGCGTGAGCATGCCGCCCTCAAGAAAGCGGAACCGATCGGGGTGCTCCCTGGCCACCGCACGGTAGATGGCCGCGGAGCGGTCGACCAGCCGGGCGTCCGTCGGGTCCCACGTCAGCGCGGAGACGATGCCGGCCGCCCGCGAAGTGAATCCAGCGGCCAGGTGGTCCTTCTCGACCAGCGCCACGTTCGTGACGCCCTCCTCCGCCAGCGTTCGAGCCACGCTGACGCCCACGGCGCCGCCGCCCACGATGATGACGTCGAAGTTTGCCACGTTGCATGCCTCCTATGTCGGAAGTGATGTCGCGCGCGCCGCGCTGCGGCGTCTTCAGTCCTGCGCTTCCGCGCCGCCCTCGGCGCCGTGCCAGAGCAGCCGGGACAGGAACTGACGCGCGCGCGGGTGCTTGGGCTGCCGGAAGAACTCCTCCGGCGGCGCCTCTTCCAGGATGCGGCCGTCGTCCATGAAGATGACGCGGTCCGCCACCTCCCGGGCGAAGCCCATCTCATGGGTGACGACGACCATCGTCATGCCTTCCTTGGCGATCTTGAGCATCACGTTCAGCACTTCGCCGATCAGCTCGGGATCGAGCGCGGACGTCGGCTCGTCGAACAGCATCACGCGCGGCCGCATGGCCAGGGCGCGCGCGATGGCCACGCGCTGCTGCTGGCCGCCGGAGAGCTTCGCGGGACGATGGTCGGCACGGTCGGCCAGGCCGACCAATTCCAGCATCTCCATGGCCGTCTTGCGCGCCGTCGACCGGTCGATCCTGCGCACGGTGACCAGCCCCTCCATGACGTTCTCCAGCGCCGTCATGTGCGGGAACAGGTTGAACGACTGGAAGACCATGCCCACATGCGCGCGGAGCTGGTCGATCTCCCGGGACGCAGGCGGGACCGTCTTTCCGTTCACAACCCGCGGTCCCACGGGCTGCCCGTCGACGATGATGCGGCCGGAGTCGATCGGCTCCAGGTAGTTGATCGTCCGCAAGAGCGTGCTTTTTCCCGACCCGCTCGGGCCGGCCACCACGACGACCTCGCCCTCATAGATCGTCGTGTGGATGTCGTTCAGCACGTGAAGCTTGCCGAAGTGCTTGTCGACGTGCTCGAACTGGATGATCGGCTTGCGGTCACTCATAGGCCAGCAACCTCTTCTCCACCCAGGCGCCCAGCGAGGTGAAGAGCGTCGTCAGCACGAGGTAGTACAGGGCCGCAAGGCTGAACAGCTCGAACGAGCGGAACGACGCGGCCGTGATCGTCTTTGCCACGAACGTGATCTCGAACACGCTGATCGTGGCGACGAGCGACGAGTCCTTCAGGAGCGCCACGAACTGGTTGATCGACGGCGGGATCATGCGGCGGAACCCCTGCGGCAGGATGACGCGCCGCATCGCCTGCGCATAGCTCATGCCGAGCGACCTCGCCGCCTCCATCTGCCCGCGGGGGATCGACTCGATGGCCGCGCGGAACACCTCCGCCAGATAGGCGCCGGTGTTCAGGCTGAGCGCCACCGACCCCGACACGAGCGCGTTGTTGAACAGCGTGAAGCCGAGCGAGGGCAGGCCGAAGTAAACGAGAAAGATCTGCACCAGAAGGGGCGTGCCGCGGAAGATCCACGTGTAAAACGTGCCGATCGCGCGCACGGGTCCGAAGGAAGAAAGGCGCGCGAGCGCCGCGAGCAGCCCCAGGATGACCCCGAAGAAGCTGCCGACCACCGTGAGCAAAAGCGTGAACTCGGCGCCGCGCAAGAACCACGGCGCGGTCTTGACCATAACGCCCCAAAAATCGAGCCCGGAAAGGGTGGGCGTGGGCAAACGAAAACCTCCTCCGCAACCGCGTCCGGCACACGACGAGGGCGGCCGAGACGGCTGCCCCCGTCGTGGACGGAGCGTACGACGTGCTTACTTGGTGCCGAACCAATCGGCGTAGATCTTGTCGTAGGTGCCGTCGCTCTTGAGCTTGTTGAGCGCGTCCTCGATGGCCTTCTTGAGGTTGGGCTGGTTCTTGCGGATGGCGATGCCCATGGGCGCCTCGTTGAACGGCTGGCCGACGACCACGTACCTGTCCGGGGCCGTCTTGCCGTAGTAGCGGGCGACCGGCTCGTCCAGGATGCTGGCGTCGGCCTGCCCGTTGCTCACGGCGAGCAGGGCGTCGGTGAAGGTGTCGAAGAGCTTCACGTTGGTCCCTTCGATGTCCTTCGCGACGTCTGCGTTCGTGGTGCCCGTCTGCACGGCGATCGTCTTGCCTTTGAGGTCGTCAAGGCTCTGGATGTTCTTCGGGTTGCCGGCCTTTACGACGATCACCTGGCCCATGCTGATGTAGTCGATGAAGTCGACCTGCTGGCGCCGTTCCTCGGTGTCGTTCATCGAGCTGAGGATGGCGTCGTACTTACCCGTGACGAGGCCGGGGATGATCCCGTCCCACTCCACGATCTTGACGTCGTACTGGACGCCGAGCTCCTTCGCGATGGCCTTGCCGAGGTCGATGTCGAACCCGACGAGCTGGCCGTTCTGGTCCGTGAATTCGTCCGGCGGATACGCGCCGTCGGTGGCGAATGTGATCTTGCCGGCCGCCTTGATCTTGGCGAGATCGTCGTTGGCGGCGGGCTCCGACGTCTGTCCGCCGCTGGCGCCGGACTCCGAGGACGGCGCCGATTGCCCGCCGCAGCCCAGCGCGACGAGCAAGACGACGCCGAGCAACAGGGCCAGCGCTGCGCGCGTGCCGATGCGCTGCGTCTTCGTCCGCAATCTCTTCGCCTGCCTTCCCAGGTTGTCCCGACGAAAATTCTGTTGAAATGCGGGCAAGTCCTGCAACGGCAAGAGTTTTCACCGGCCCGGAGCCGGTCCCGGCGACGGCGACCCGGCCGCGCGCCACTCCCGCACCAGGTCGAGACCGCGGCTCGTGCCCAGGCGGTCGGCCCCGGCCGAAATCAGCGCCAGCGCCTGCTCCACCGTGCGGATGCCGCCCGCGGCCTTGACTTTCGCCCGCGCGCCGGCCTCCTCCCGAAGCCAGCGCACGTGGGGCACCGTCGCGCCACCCGGCCCGAAGCCGGTGCTGGTCTTGAGGAATGCGGCCCCACCGGCCAGCGCCGCGCGCGCGGCCTCGCGGATGCGGGCCTCGTCCCCGAGAAGCGCCGTCTCCAGAATGACCTTGACCGGGCGCCCGCTCGCCGCGCCGACGACGGCCGCCACGTCGCGCTCCACGCGGCGCCACTCGCCCGCCATGGCCCAGCCGAGATTCGCCACCATGTCGATCTCGTCGGCCCCGTCCGCGACCGCCCGCTCCGCCTCGAACGCCTTGACCTCGCTGGCGTTCGCGCCGTGCGGAAACCCGACCACGGTGACCAAGCGCACGCCGTGACCGGAGAGCGCCTCGCTGGCCCTGCGCACGTACGCCGGCTGCACGCACACGCCGAACAGCCCGCCCTCGACCGCCTCGGCGCAAAGCTGGAGGACCTGCGATTCCGCGCCCTCGGGCTTGAGATAGGTGTGCTCGATGTACGCCGCCAACTGGAAGGCGTCGCCCGCCATGCCGTCGTCAACCCCCCGCCTTACACCAGTTCGGGGACGCCCTCGTGGACCCTGCGCGCCACTTCGGCCATTTCCTCGCCCAATTGGTGGAAGCGCGCCGCGAGCTCCCGCCGGTCGCGCACGCTGAGGGCGATGTGCAGGATGGTCCGCTCGATGGAGCGCTTCCGCTCCAGGTGCCGGAGGATCACGTCCAGCTCGCCGACGACCTGCCGGAACAGGTCGATCTTGGCGTGGAGCAGGTCGAGGATCGCCTCTTCGATGGTATCGCGGGCGAAGAGATTGTACACGTGCACATCCGCCTCCTGGCCGAGGCGGTGGACGCGGCCGATGCGCTGCTCCACGCGCATCGGGTTCCACGGCAGGTCGTAGTTGACGAGATGGCGGCAGAACTGGAGGTTCAGACCCTCCCCGCCGCACTCCGTGCTGACCAGCACGCGCGCGCCGCGGGCGAACGCGCGCAGGACCTCGTCCTTGGCGGACGCCGCCAGCCCGCCGTGGAACGCGACCACGTCGACGCCGGCCTTGCGCAGCCGCGCCACGAGGTCGTCCTGTGTGGCCCGGTACTCGGTGTACACGAGGACCTTGTCGCCGGCGCCGCGGACGACCTGCTCCAGGGCGCGGGCCTTGGCCGATTCCCGCGCCGCGGCCGCCAGCGACCACAACCCGGCGTAACGGCGGCGCCACTCGCCGTCCGCGATCTGCTCCAGTGTCGCCCTAAGCGCGGCCGCGCTGGAGCAGACCTCGCGCTGCAGGGCGATGAGGGGCAGGATGGAGCCGCCGTCGGTAACCCTCCGCCAGTACTCCGCGCGGACCGCGTCGGTGACGGCGTCGTATAGCTCGCGCTCGGCGAGCGTCAGGTCGACCGCCACCATGTGCACGTTGCGCTTCGGAAACGCGGGCAGAAAGTCGCCGCGGCGGTGGCGCACCATCACCCGCTCCAGGACGGCCCGCAGGGCAGCGGGGTCCCTGGGCGTGCGGCGGTCCATGAGAAAACGTCGTTGAAACGACTCGAACCCGCCGAACAGGTCCGGCTGGATCAGCGAAACCAGCGCGTAAAGCTCCGTTAGGTCGTTCTGCAGCGGCGTCGCCGAGATGAGCACGAGATGGCGGCGGTCGAGCGCCGCCACGAACTGGTGGACCCGCGTGCGGCGGTTCTTCAGGCGGTGTGCCTCGTCGACGACGACGAGGTCCCACCGTCGGCCGAGTAGGCCGCCGGCGCGCCCGTCGCGCTTCGCCGCATCCAGCGAGCGGACGACGATGCCCCCCTCCCCGGCCCGGTCCGTGGTTCGCAACCCGAACTTCTCCGCGAGCTCGCGACGCCACTGGTACGTGAGCGAGGCCGGCACGAGGACGAGAACGTCGCGGCAACGCTCCCGCCGCTGCAACTCGAGAATGACAAGCCCGGCCTCGATGGTCTTGCCGAGGCCGACCTCGTCGGCCAGGATGCCGCTCCCGCCCATCTCCTCGACGATGCGCTCGGCGGCCCGGACCTGATAGGGATGGAGCGCCCAACCCCGCCGGCGGAACCTCGCTTCGACCTCGGACAGGCATTCCAGCGGCACCGCGGGCACCCCCTTCACACGTAGATGCGCTCGCCGACGAGCAGCTCAAGCGGCTGGCGCTCCTGCAGCATGTTCCGCCACGGGTCGCCGCGGCGGCGAAGGCGCTCCGGCACGCTGCGCAGGTTCCAGTACGCCGGGTCGACGGAGGCCAGCTCGGACCAGTCGAGGGGACAGGATACGGGGGCTCCAGGCCGGGGCCGCAGGCTGTAGGGCGCGCAAAGCGTCTTCCCCATGTGGTTCTGCAGGTAGTCGATGTACACTTTGCCGCCCCGCTTGTTCACCATCCGCTCCACGGTGCACCGCTCCGGCCACATGCGGACGAACGCGACGGCGAGGCGCCGCACCGCCTCCGACGTCTGGCGGTAGGTGTACCCGCGGCGCAGGGGCACGTACACGTGCAGCCCCGTGGCGCCCGACGTCTTGAGGAACGCCCGCACGCCGCGCCGTTCGAGGTACTCCCGCAGCACGAGCGCCACGTCGCGCGCGTCGTCAAACGTGGCCGGCTCCATGGGGTCCAGGTCGATGACGCAGAAGTCCGGCTCCTCCGGGTTCATGCACGGCGAGTACCAGGGGTGCAGTTCGATCGCCGCCTGGTTGGCCAGCCAGACGAGCGTGGCGCGATCGCGGCAGACGACGAAGCCCAGCCAGCGACGGCTCTCCTGCGAATAGTACGGCCAGAGCGGGACCCACTCGGGCGTGCCGGGAGGGCGGTTCTTCTGGTAGAACCACTCGCCGTGAATGCCGTCCGGGTAGCGCGTGACGACCAGCGGGCGTCCTTCGAGGTGCGGCAGGATGGCGTCCGCCACCGCCTCGTAGTACTGGACCATGTGGCCCTTGGTGAGCCCGTCGTCCGGCCAGAACGGCTTGTCGAGGTTACGGAGCGTCAGGCGGCGTCCGTCCACCCAGACCGTCTCTTCCGACCCCATCCGGCGCCTCCACCCCCCAATCCTCAAGACGGCATTGGCGCGGGTCCCCCCGCGCGACGGCCACGACGGTCGGCGCCCTCAGCAGGAGGCCGGGCGTCCACTCCTGGAAGCGCACCGTCACGACGAGCAGCGGCTCCACCCACACGGGTTCGGCCGGCAAGCCCCCGGGAGCCGGGCGGAAGGGGCTGGCCGGAACGCGGTGAGCGTCGAGGAATGCGCGAAGCACCCGGCGGTCGCTGGTCGACAGCCCGGACCCGGCGCGGCCGATGTACCGCAGCCATGGTCCGTCGTACGCGCCGATGAGGACGGAGCCCAGCCCGTCCGCCCCGGGCAGGTAGCCCCCCACCACGCCGTTCCGCGTCCGCCAGACCTTGATCTTTCGCCAGCTGTCGGACCTCTTGCCAGGGAGGTACGCGCTCGTGCGTTCCTTGGCGACGACGCCCTCCAGGCCGAGGCGCTCCACGGCTTCGAAGAGGGCGCTGCCCTTCTCGCCGGGCCAGGCGTCGACCCGCGCCACCCGGCCGTCGCGGCCCCTGAGCAGGCGCTCCAACCGCTCGTGACGGGCCTGCCAAGGCTGCCGGCGCCAATCGCGGCCGTCCTCCCACAGGATGTCGAACACCTGGTACACGGCCGGCCAGGCGCGGGCCAGGCGTGCCACGGCGCGCGCGTCCCGCGCCCGATCGCGGCGCAGGACCGCGGGGAAGGACGGCCGGCCGTCCACCAGCACGACCATCTCGCCGTCGTACACGGCGTCCGGCCCCTCGGCCAGGGCCTCCAGCTCCGGGTACGCGTGCTCGCGCGGGTGGCCGCGGCGCGTCCGGGCGCGGATCGCGCCGCCGCTCACCCAGGTGAGCAGGCGGATGCCGTCCCACTTGACCTGGAAGGCGAAGCGCGGGTCGTCAAACGGCTCCGGCCAAAGCACCGGCTCCATCACCACAGGCGGCACAGGCCATCCCGCCGCCGAACCCGCGGGCCGCATCTAGCTGGTGCGCCCGGCCAGGGCGCGCTGCGCCTCCACCCTGCGCACGCTCTCCTCCAGGGCCGCGAGGAGGTCGCGCGGCACGCGCTCCTCGACGGGCGCGGGCTCCACGATCTCCTGTCCCGCCACCTTGCGCTCGATGAGGTCCCGCAGGGCTTCGCGATAGCGATCGTGGTAGCGCTCCGGCTGGAACGGCACCGACAGGCTCTGCACCAGCTGCTCGGCGATCGCGAGCTCGCGCTCCGAGGGGGCCGGCAGTTGCCGGAGATCTTCGAGCCCGGCCGGCTGCCGGATTTCGTCCGGGTAGTGCAGCGTCTCCAGCACCAGGGCGTCGTCGCCGTAGAGGCGAACGAGGCCGAGGCGCTCCTTCGCACGCAGCGCGATGCGGCAGAGCCCGGCGCGGCCTGAGCGGCCCATGGTGGCGCGCAGCAGCGCGAACGGGCGGGCGCCGCCCTCAGCGGGCGCAAGGAAGTACGAACGGTCGAAGTAGATCGGGTCCACTTCCTCCACCCGGACGAAGTCGAGGATCTCGACCGTCTTGCTCGTCGGCAGCGGCAGCTTCTCGAGGTCCTCGTCGTCGACGACGACGAACTGGCCCGGCAGGTACTCGTACCCGCGCACGATCTCCTCTGCGCTGACGTCCTGGCCGCACGCCGGGCAGTGCCGCCGGTACTGGATCGGAGTGTGGTCGGCCCGGTGCAGCTGCCGGAAGTGCACGTCGCGGTCCTCCGTCGCGGCGTACAGCCGCACGGGGATGTGCACGAGGCCGAAGCTCAACGCGCCGTTCCAGATGCTGCGCATGCCCGCCGATCCTCCGTCCTGCGCTTAACGTGCCTGCCGCGCCGGCCGGGCATGTCACACAAATCGTGGAAGACGAGAAAACGAACGCCCCCGTTTCCAGGGGGCGCGCGTGCCGGGACCGTCGCGTCGACGACCGTCCGGTCAGTCGGTGGGATACGGGCCGTAGGGGTCGGACGTCGCCTGGCTTTTCGCCGCGTCCCCGCCGGCGGGCGAGGTCCTCGTCGCGAGCGCGGTGCCGTCCCGCATGGCGGCGCGACGCCCGTCGCCGTTCTTCTGAAGCACGCCCTGCAGGCGGTCGAGCACCTCGGGCGTCATGTCGAGCAGGCGCTCCACCGTGCCGCGGTCGCCGACAGGAAGAAGCCGGATGGCGTTCGGGCTGACGACGAGAAACGCGACCGGCTGCACGGACACGCCCGCGCCGCTGCCGCCGCCGAACGGGTGGGCCTCGCCCCGGGCGCCCGGCCAGTCGCTGCCGCCCGCCGCGAAGCCGAACGCCACGCGCGAGACCGGCACGATCACCGTGCCGTCCTTCGTCTCCACCGCGTCGCCGACCACCGTGTTGACGTCGATCATGCCCTTGAGGGACTCCATCGCCGTCTGCATCAAGCCCTGAATGGCGTGCTCGCTCACGAAGGGCGCACCTCCAAGACCATGCGTTTCGCCCAGCGGGCGACGGCGCGCGCGACCTGACCCAGCGCGATGCGCCCGAGAGCGGCTATAAGGTGCCCGAGGCGCCACGACCATATGCAGTGCGCCTCGAACGACCACGACGGCCACGGGGAGAAGTCGGGCCAGATGGCGATGTCCGGCCGGCCGCGGTACCGCCAAGCGCGGGCGGAGGCGACGAGCGCGGGCCACAGCGCGGCGTGCACGAGGCCGTAGGCGATGGCCGTTTGCGCGGCGTCGCCGGTGCCCACCTGGACGCGCAGGACGAGCGTCTCCAGCCGGGCGCCTCCAAATGCGACGCCCATCGCGAGGAGTTCCGGGACGTGCGCGCGCAGGTCCCGGACCCAGCGGCGGACGTCGCGCACGGTGACGTCGAGGCTGTCGAGCCGGAGCGGGAGGTCCTTCGGCAGGGGAAGCGGGGCCGTGCCTCCCAGGGGGCCGCACCGCCACTCCACGATGCCCTCGCGCCGCGCAGGCCGCTCGTCCCACCGCACGTGCACGCCGAGCGACACGCGGACCAGGGCGGCGGCCGCGAGCAGCCCCGCGACCGCGACGGCGACCACCCACGCGACGGAGAGATGGGGCGCGCTCAACGCCATCACCGTGGAAAGCCTGTCCAGAGATGGCGTTTCCTAGTCCTGGCCCTGCGCCTTGGGCGGGACGCGCAGGAACAGCTGGCGCGGGGCGTCCGAGGGCAGCAGCGTGCGCGGATCGGGCAGGTCGCGGACGTCGCGGATGCCGAAGTACGTGAGCACCCGCCTCGTCGTTCCGTAGAGGGCCGGCCGCCCCGGCGCGTCCTTGCGGCCGACCTCGCGCACGAATCCGCGCTCGATCAGGGTGTGCAGCGCGCTTTCCGAGTGGACCCCGCGCAGGGCGTCGATCTCCGCGCGGGTGACCGGCTGCTGGTAGAGGATGATCGCGAGCGTCTCCAGCGCGGCCGGGGACAGCGGCGCGCCCGCCGGTCCCTTGAGCCGCGCGATGACGTCCGCGTGCGCGGGCTTGGTGACGAGCCGCCAGCCGCCGGCCACCGCTTCCAGCTGGATTCCCCGGGATGCGTCCGCCAGCGCGCCCTCAAGCTCCCGGAGGGCGGCCTCCACCGCGCCCCTCTCCACCCCGCAGAGGTCGGCCAGGCGCGCGGTGGTGAGCGGTTCCTCGGCCGCGAACAGCAATGCCTCGACCTGCGGAACGAGCGGGTTCAGCGCCCGCCGCCCCCCCGACCGGAGGCCGGTCGCCCGGGAAAGACGACGATCGGCGCCCGCGGATCTTCCTGGCGCGCGACGACCTCCCCGAGGCGGATCAACTCCAGCAGCGCGAGGAAGGTCAGGATGACGTCGCGCCGCCCCGCGGACGCCCCGAAGAGCCCGTCGAAGGCCACCGGTCCGACCTGAACGCGGCGGAGGATCTCCCGCATGCGGTCACGGATGGTGACCGGCTCCCGCGCGACCTGGCGCGACTGCTCGCGCGCCCGCTCCCAGACGGCGCGGAACGCGGCGAGCAGCGCATCCGCCGAGACGGCGTCCGCCGGCTCCTCCACAAGCCGAGGGCGTCCGGCCGCGCCGCGGGGATACTTGCGCCGCGCCTCCTGCTGATAGGCCTGGAGGGCCTTCGCGACGTCCTGGTACGCCTCCAGGGCCGCGAGCCGCTCCAGGAGTTCCTCGCCCGGCAGGAAGGGCCCGCCGGCCTCCTCGCCTTCGCCTTCCGCCTCGTTCTCCTGCGGCGCCGGCTCCGGCGGGAAGAGGAGCCGGGCCCGCTTCTCCACGAGCCGCGCAAGCTGGACCAGCGCCTGGCTGGCCGGCTCCAGGTCCGCGGCGTCCATGCGGGCCCAGCGGCGACGCGCGCGCTCGGCGAGCGGCGCCAGAGGCACGCCCTCGCCCGCCGCGAGACGCTCCTCCGTCCAGCGGATCGCTTCCGCGAGGTCGTCCGGTTCTTGACGCGTCGCCGTCACGGCGCGAACCACCCCAACAGCGTGCGCGTGCCGAAGCCGATGAGCGGCGAGATCAGGTTCCCCACGTACCCGGACGCCACGAGCAGAAGGAGCACGAGCCAGCCGTAGGCCTCGACCTGCTGGTACCGCCAGGCCGCGTGAGGCGGCAGGAGGCTGCCCAGGATGCGCGACCCGTCCAGGGGAGGGATGGGAATCAGGTTGAAGATCGCCAGCGACACGTTGTAGACGAGGGAGAGGTACAGAATGATGCGGATGGCGTCCGCCACCCCCGCCGCTTCGCCGAACAACCGGTCGGCACGGACGAGGAGCCAGGCGCTGGCCACGGCGGCGATGGCGTTCGCGACCGGCCCGGCGAGCGCCGTCCACAGCATTCCCGCTCTCGGCTGCGCGAAGTTCCGCGGATCCACGGGAACCGGCTTCGCCCAGCCGAAGCGGGCGACCCACAGCATGATCAGGCCCAACCAGTCGACATGCGCGAACGGGTTCAGCGTCAAGCGGCCAGCGGCACGGGGAGTCGGATCGCCAAGACGCGTCGCCATCCAGGCGTGCGCGTACTCGTGAAAGGACAGGGCGAAGAGCAGGCCCGGCACGCCGTAGATGAGCACGGTCAGATCGGTCATCATCGTCGCCATCGTAGGCCTGGAAAGCGCATCCGGTCAAGATGCCTGCCATGGCGCCAGGCGCTGGCCGCGGAGAAGGTCTTCCTCCGTCTCTCTCTCGCACACGCAGGCGTGCTCGCCGTTGCGCAGCATGACGACGGCCGGCCGGGGCACGGCGTTGTAGCGCATCGACATCGGGAACGTGTACGCGCCGGTCCCGAACACGGCGAGGCGGTCGCCCCGGCGCAGGCGCGGCAGCGCCGCGCCGGCGAGGAGAACGTCGCCCGACTCGCAGTAGCGGCCGACGACGTGGCAGATCTCCACGGGACCGTCCCCCTCCACACGCGCGGCGCGGTAGCGGGCCTGGTACAGCGCGGGGCGGATGTTGTCGCCCATGCCCCCGTCCACGGCCACGACCGGCGTGAAGCCGGGCACGCGGTGCGTGTCTCCGGCCGTGTAGATCGTGAGCCCGGCCGGCGCCGCGATGGCGCGTCCCGGCTCGATGCCGATGCGCGCGGGCGGCTGGCCGGCCGCAGCCGCGCGCTCCGCCTCCGCGACCGCGGCCGCCCAGGTCTCGGCGTCCAACGGCTTTTCATCCACGTACCGGTAGGCCGGGCCGCCGCCGATGTTGACCTCTTCCAGCCACACGCCGGTGCGCTCGGCGAACTGGCGGCGCAAGTCGTACAGGTAGCGCACCCCGGCCGCATAGATGGAGGCGTCGCCGATCTGCGAGCCGAGGTGGGCGTGCAGTCCGGCCAGGCGCACCCCGGCCTCGTGCGCGCGGAGGAGCCCGCGCAGCGCTTCGCCGCTGGGCCCGTCGAAGCCGAACTTCCCGCCGCGGCCGCCCGTGGAGATGTACTCGTGCGTGTCGGGGGAAAGCCCCGGCGCCACCCGCAGGAGTGCCGGCGGCTGTTCCTCCCGCCGCAGCGCGATCCAGCGTTCCAGCTCGTCCGGGTTGTCGATCACGACCTGGCCGACGCCGCCGCGCGCCGCGAGGCGCAACTCGTCGTCCGACTTGTTGTTGCCGTGCAGGCGCAGGCGCTCCGGCGCCACGCCGGCAAAGCGGGCGGCGGCGACCTCGCCGGCCGAGACGACGTCGAAGGACAGGTCGAGGTCGGCGAGCGCCCGGAAGAACGCCGGCAGCGCCAGGGCCTTGGCGGCGTACGACACGCTGGCCCGCGGGCCGAACGCCCGCCGGAAGGCCTCGATGAACCGACCCGCGGCGGCGCGCGCGACATCCTCGGAGAGCACGAGAAGAGGCGTTCCGTAGCGATCCGCCAGCTCGGTCAGGCGCACGCCCGAAAAGCAGAGCACACCATCTGCGTCACGGCTGACCCCTTCGGGGAGTTCCGGTGAGGGATCGTGTGGAGTGTCATCGTTCCGCATGGGATCGATGGTAGCGGGGAATCCGCGTTCCGTCAACGCTTGGGACGGGACGCCCTCCGCCCCCGGCTGGCGACCGGCCACAGGTAGGGCCGGCCGAGCGACCGCGTCCTCAGCAGGAGGAGCAGCGTGATCGCGGTCAGGGCCGCCAACCCCCATCCGCCGAGGATCCCGGCGACGAGAATCGCGGCGAGGCGCCAGGCGCGAACGCTGCCGCGGAGTTCTGCGCTCGGGATGGCGAAGGTGGCGACGGCGGCGAGCGTGGCGTAGAGCACCGTGGGCCAGGCGAGGAGGCCCGCCGCGATCGCCAGCTGGCCCAGCAAGAGCCCGACGATGACGTTCAACGCGGCCGTCGCGCCGGACGATGACGCCAACGCGGCGCGCACCAGCTCCAGGCCGGCCTCGCTGAGCGCAAACTGCACCCAAAGCGGCATCGCCACCGCCCAGGGCGCCCCCGCCGCGCCGGCCCACCCTGTCCACCAAGGCCCCTGGCGGGCGAC
>JADGHN010000033.1 GCA_019683875.1 Clostridia bacterium | reverse complement strand
ACGAGGGAAGACGTCGACAAAACGCGAAAAAGTCATCTTTTGGTGGGGATTTGGAGCGCGACCGTGCTAGCATTGGGGTTGTGGCCCGCGCTCGTCCTCGCCCTGATTCGCTGACGTGCGGCTTGGAAGGAAGATGGTGTTGAACGGAGACATGTTCGATGCGATCGTCGTAGGCGCCGGGCCGGCGGGCATCGCCGCGGCGCTGACGATGGCCCGCGCCGGGCTGGAGGTCGTCGTCCTTGAGCGCGGCGAGTACCCGGGCGCCAAAAACGTTCAGGGCGGCGTGCTGTATCGCCAGCCTACGGAAGAACTGATCCCGGAGTTCTGGAAGGAAGCTCCGCTGGAGCGGCCGGTGGTGCGGCAGAGCATCTGGCTCCTGGACAGCGACAGCGCGGTGCAGGTCGGCTACGGCAGCGCGCAGTGGGCCCGGCCGCCGTTCAACGCCTTCACCGTCCTCCGCGCGAAGTTCGACCGCTGGTTCGCCGAGCAGGCCGAGAAGGCCGGCGCCATGGTCCTGACGTCCACCACCGTCACCGATCTCATCATGGAGGACGGCCGCGTCGTCGGCGTGCGCACGTCCCTGGAAGACGGCGACCTGTACGGCCGCGTCGTGGTCATCGCGCAAGGCGTCAACGCGCTGCTCGTGCAACGGGCCGGCCTGGGGCCGGACCTGGCGATGAACCAGGCGGCGCTGGCCGTCAAAGAGGTGCTCGCGCTGCCCAGCGAGACCATCGAAGACCGGTTCGGCCTCGAAAAGGGCGAAGGCGCCACCATCGAGATGATCGGCGCGTCCACGCGGGGCCTCGTCGGCAACGCCTTCCTCTACACGAACAAGGACACGCTCAGCATCGGGGTCGGCGCGCTGGTCTCGCAGCTCGTGGAAAGAAAGTGGAACATCAACGACATCCTCGAGGAGCTCAAGCAGCATCCCGCGGTGCGGCCGCTCATCCGCGGCGCGGAGACCCAGGAATACATGGCGCACCTCATCCCCGAGGTGGGGTATGACCGCCTTCCGCGTCTCGTCGGCGACGGCGTCGTCGTCGTCGGGGACGCGGCCGGGTTCCTCAACGCGGTGAACCGCGAGGGGTCGAACATGGCGATGATCTCCGGGAAGCTCGCCGGCGAGGCGATCATCGAGGCGAAGAAGCGCGGCGACTTCTCCGCCCGCTCGCTGAGCGCGTACCAGGAGAAGCTTCGCGATTCGTTCATCCTCAAGGATCTGTACCGGTTGCGCGACAGCATTCCGTTCATGGAGCGGAACCCGCAGTTCTTCACGGTGTATCCCGAGCTGGCCAGCGCGCTGGCCCGCGAGTTCTTCACCGTCGACGGCACGCCGAAAGAGGAGAAGCACCGGCGGATGCTGGACCTGGTGCGCCAGCGGCGCCCGCTGTGGCGGGTGGGGCTCGACCTGGTGCACGCCTGGAGGTCGATCGGCCTATGAAGCCCCTGAAGCTTCACGAGAAGCTGTTTCTGAACCGGTACAAGCCGGACGACCGCTCCCACCTGAACATCAAGGATCGCGACGTCTGCCTGAAGTGCGAAGGGCAGTGGTGCACCTACTTCTGCCCCGCGGCCGTCTACCATTGGAATGAGAAGGACCGCAAGATCGACATCACGTATGAGGCTTGCTTGGAATGCGGCACCTGCCGCATCGGATGTCCGTACGGCAACATCGACTGGGTGTACCCCCGGGGCGGGTTCGGGGTCCAGCACCGCTTCGGCTAGTGAGGAGCGTGACGCGTGAGTCAGCGCCTGGACGAATGGGTCGATGAAGGCCGCCGCACGATCGCCGCGTTTGTCGAGCGGAACCCTGCGCTGGCGTCGCAACCGCTCGCCGTGGTGCTGGGCGGGTCGGCGGTGACGCCGTATGCGGACGCCTTCTCCGGGCTCGACTTCTTCGTGTTCGGCTTTGGCGCGGAAGGCGCCCGCTGGGAGGACGGGCTCGTCCACCGCGCGCGCGCCGCGGGGCGCCGCTTCCACTACCGCACGCGGGATTGGCAGGCCTTCGAGCGGGAACTGGCCGCGTTCGACGACGATGCCCTGTACCTGCGCCGCTACGGCCGCGTGTGCTACGACCCGCACGGCTTTCTGCGCGACCGCTGGGAGGTGCCGCCCGTCGTGCCTCCGGAGGTCTGGCTGCGGAAGGCCGAGCAGCGCTACGCCCAGCTTCGCCAGCGGCAGGCGTCGCTCGCGTGGGCGATCCGTCGCGGGCAGGCGTTTCTCGTCTGCGACAACCTGCTGCAGATCCTGTCCCACGCGCTGGCCATCGCCCTGCTTCTGGACCAAGAGCCGGTGCCCCCGCGCAAGTGGCTGATGCAAGCCGCGTTCCGCACGTCGACGGGGCGCCGCCTGCGGCCGCTCGCCCTCGACCTCTTTGAGCGGATGGGCGACCTCGTCAGCCTGGGCGGGGCGCTGAACCCGCGGCAGAACCGCCTGTACGCCCTCGCGCAGGAGATTCAGACGGCCACCGCCATGGCCCTCGAGGCCGCGGGGGCGGAGGTCGGCGCGGCTCCCACGAAGGAGGTGTTGCCGTGAAGCTCTTTTCATACGGAACGCTGATGCGCAGGGGGCGCCTGGAGGCGCTCGTCGACCGCCGTCTTCCGGACCCGGTGCCGGCGGTGCTGGAAGGGTACCAGCGCTACGACACCGGCCGGGGCTACCCGGTGATCCTCGAGACGCCCGGGGCGTCCGTGGAAGGACTGCTGTGGGACCTCGGCGACGCCGACTTGCGCTTTCTCGACCACTACGAAGGGTTTGACGAAGATCCGCCCGTATATTACCGGCGCACGGTGCGGGTCAAGGTGGGGGACCGCGAGGAATGGGCGGAAGCCTACGTGGGCAACTCCGCCGTGTTCCGCGACCTGCCGCCCTGGACGTCGTGACGCCCGCGCAACCCTTGTGAATCGAGTCGAGGAGGAACGAACATGCCGCTCGTCTCCGGCATCGATCTGATCGGTCAGGCCCACCGGGATGGCTATGCCATCGGGTCCTTCAACATCAACAACATGGAGATCCTTCAGGCGGTCATCACCGCGGCGGAGCTGGAGCGCTCGCCCGTGATGGTCCAAACGAGCCAGGGTGCGATCAAGTACGCCGGCGCCGACTACCTCGCGGCGATGGTCAGGGTCGCGGCCGCGAAGGCCACGGTGCCGGTCGCGCTGCATCTGGACCACGGCACCGACTTCGACGTCGCCGTCCGCTGCCTGCGCGAGGGTTGGACCTCCCTCATGTACGACGGGTCGAAGTACCCGCTTGAGGAGAACATCGCCCGCACGCGCAAGGTGGTCGAGATCGCGCACGCGGTGGGCGTTTCCGTGGAGGGCGAGCTCGGCAAGATCGGCGGCGTGGAGGAGCACATCGTCGTCTCGGAGCGGGAGGCGCTCTTCACCGATCCGGACGAGGCCGAGAGGTTCGTGAAGGAGACGGGCGTCGACTACCTCGCGGTGGCCATCGGCACGGCCCACGGGCTGTACAAGGGGCGGCCGGACCTGGACTTCCCCCGCCTGCAGGCCATCCACGAGCGCGTCGGGATCCCCATCGTGCTGCACGGCGGCTCGGGAGTTCCCGAGGACCAGATCAAGGAGGCCATCCGCCTCGGCGTCGCCAAGATCAACATCGACACGGAATTGCGCCAGGCCTTTCTGCAGGCCATGCGCGAGAAGCTCGCGGAGAACCCCGACGAGCTCGATCCGCGCAAGGTGCTGGGCCCCGGGCGCGACGCCATGGTGGAGCGCGTCCGCGAAAAGATGCGCTTCTTCGGTTCGAGCGGGCGGGTCTGATGCAGCGGGAGCTTACGCTGGAGCTGGTGCGCGTCACAGAGGCGGCTGCGCTGGCGGCGAGCCGCTGGGTGGGCCGCGGCCGGAAGGATGAAGCCGACGCCGCCGCCGTCGACGCGATGCGCCGCCTCTTCGACACGGTGGACGTGCGGGCGGAGGTCGTCATCGGCGAAGGCGAGATGGACGAGGCGCCGATGCTCTACATCGGCGAACTCGTGGGCGGCGCGCCGGATCCCGAGCCGACGGCCGACGTGGCGGTCGACCCCGTCGAGGGCACGAACCTCGTCGCCAAAGGGTTGCCGGGCGCCATCGCCGTGCTGGCCATGGCGCCGCGCGGCGGGCTCCTGCGCGCCCCGGACTGCTACATGGAGAAGATCGCCGTCGGCCCCGGCGCTCGAGGGGCCGTGTCGCTGGACGCGCCGCCGGAGGAGAACGTGCGCGCCGTCGCCCGGGCGCTGGGCAAGCCCGTGGAGGACGTGACGGTCGTCGTGCTGGACCGTCCGCGCCACCAGGGGATCATCGAGGCCGTGCGGCGCGCGGGCGCCCGCATCCGCCTCATTTCCGACGGCGACGTCGCCGCGGCCGTGTCCACCGGCCTTGAGGAGACGGGCATCGATCTCATGCTCGGGACGGGGGGCGCTCCGGAGGGGGTGCTGGCCGCGGCGGCGCTGGCGTGTCTCGGCGGCGACTTCCAGGGACGCCTCCGGCCGGAGGACGACGAGCAGCGGGAGCGCATCGAGTCGATGGGCCTCGCCCCGCACGATCGGCTGCTGCGCCTGGAGGACCTCGTCCGCGCGGATGACGTGATCTTCGCCGCCACCGGCATCACGACCGGCGACCTCCTCCGGGGCGTCCGCTACACCCCGCGCGGGGCCGTGACGCATTCGGTCGCCATGCGCCGGATGACGGGCACGCTGCGGTTCGTGGAGGCCGTCCACCAGATCGAGCGCAAGCCGGTGCTGCGCGACATCGTCCGCGGCGCATAGCCGTCCATGTGCCCCGCATATGCGTGGCACATGGACGCCCGCGGCCGTGTGAACCGGAGGGTGCCGCCAGGAGGGCACGGACGCCGCGAGACGCGCGTGCGGGCCGTGCGCGCGGTCGTGCGCACGGCCGCGATCCTCTGCAGCCTTTTCGTGTTCAGCCTGATCCTCGCTCACGATCCGATCGCCGCCGTCTTCGTCCGGGAGGCGGAACGCTTCCAGGAGGCGGCGGCGCCGGCGGCTCCGCAGGAGACGACGATCACCTTCCGGCTGTTGAACCGGGCCAACGCCCCGCTGGTGAGGATCCTCAAAAACGGCGCGGCCGTCGCGAACTTCTCGCAAGGGGAGGTCCGCGTCGTCGTCCGCCCCGGGGATCGGATCGAGATCGATGGCCGTGCGGATCCCGGCACGGTGCTCGTCGCCGCGGCGTGGATCCTTGGGGGGCGCGAATGCCAGCAGACGCTGGCCACCACGGGAGACGTCCGCGGCCTCGAGTGGGCATCGGGCCCCTAGCCGTGCTATAATCGCCGCGGTCATGCTTGGAGCCGCTCGCGCGGCTGTTGGGAGTCGTCGTTTGGACATTCACGCGGTCCGGGGCGCCACCACCGTCCCGGCGAACGAAGCCGAAGCGATCATCCGCCGCACCGCGGAACTCCTCGAGGAGATGGCGGCGCGCAACCGGTTCACCCCTGAACAGATCGTGTTCCTCTTCTTCACGGCCACTCCGGACCTCAACGCCGCGTTTCCGGCCCGCGCGGCCGCCCGCCTGGGCTGGACGGCCGTGCCGCGCCTCGACGCCCAGGAGATCGACGTGCCCGGCGCGCTGCCGCGGTGCGTGCGTGTACTTGCGCTGGTCAAGGGTCTGGCGTCGGTGGAGCACGTCTACCTGCACGAGGCGCGCCAGCTCACGGAGGGTCCAGCGTGACGGGGGCGAGGCGCCGGCCGGTCGTCGCCATCGACGGTCCCGCGGGAGCGGGGAAGAGCACCATCGCCCGCAACCTGGCCAAGCGATTGCACCTGCTGTACATCGACACAGGCGCCATGTACCGCGCCGTGGCGCGGCACGCCCTGGACATGGGGGTGCGCGAGGACGACGCGGCGGGCCTGGCTGCGCTCGTCGACCGCCTCGACCTGCGGCTGGAGCCGAAGCGAGGCGGGCACTACCGGGTGCTGCTGAACGGGCGCGACGTTACGGGCCGCCTGCGCGACCGGGACGTCACGCGCGCCGTCCCCCGGGTCTCCCAGGTTCCGGAGGTGCGTGAGAAGCTTGTCGACATCCAGCGCCGCCTCGCAAGGGAGGGTGGAGTCGTCGTTGACGGCCGCGACGTCGGCACGCGGGTTCTCCCGGACGCCGATTTCAAGTTCTTCGTGACGGCGTCGTTGGAGGAGCGGGCCGCGCGTCGCTACCGCCAGCTGCGCCGCCATGGGCACTCCGTGACCCTGGATGAGGTGCTCGCGGAGGTGCGCGAGCGGGACGAGGCCGACATGAACCGGGCCGTCTCGCCGCTCCGGAAGGCGGAGGACGCGGTCGTCATCGACACCACCGGCATCAGCGTGGAGGAGGCGTTGCGGCGCGTTCTCGCGCACATCGAGGCGCGGTGGGGCGAGGGCGCGGCCGCGCCGCCGGAGGGAGGATCCGCGTGATGCCGCTGTGGTACCGCGCGCTGCGCTGGATCGTCCGGCAGGTCTTTTCGATCATCTTCCACATCGACGTGCGCGGATCGGTCCGCGTGCCCGAAGGTGCGGTGATCGTCGCGGCGAACCATTTCAGCGCGTGGGATCCGCCGCTGGTCGGCGTCGTGCTGCCGCGCGCCCTGCACTTCATGGCCAAGGAGGAACTGTTCCGAATTCCGCTCCTCGGCCGCCTGCTGCGCTCGCTGGGCGCGTTTCCCGTTCGACGGGACTTCGCGGACAGCCGCGCGGTGAAGACGACCCTGCGCCTCTTGCGCGAGGGGCACGCGGTGGCCATGTTCCCGGAGGGAACGCGGTTCCGGCGTGGAAAAGATGGAAGGCCGGGTCCCGCACGCGCAGGGATTGCCGTCCTCGCCGCCATGTCCGGTGCGCCCGTGCTGCCGCTGGCCATCCGCGGCCAGTACCGCTTCCGGGGACGCATCGGCGTCGCGGTGGGCGAGCCGCTCCGCCTTCCGGCGCACGCGCGCGACCTGCCGAAGGATGAGCTGCAGGCGCTCGCGGAGTCGGAGATCATGGCGCGCATCCGCGCCCTGTGGGACGATTTGGGCACATTGTAATCAGAGATTGCGCATACAGATTTGGCCCGTGTTCACGGGCCCATCCCGGCGAGAAAGGAGGCTTGCGAGGCGCGCGAGCGCCCGTGTCGACGGGGTGGATTTGCAGGCACGGAGGTCCTCGCGGGCAGACCCGCGGGGTGTCGTTCGCAGGCGGTCGTCGATTTGGTCCTCGAGCTCCAACATCAGCTGCAGGCGGCCAGTTTGGCCGGCACACCCCTTGCGGTGTCGGTTGGAGCGTTGGGGTCACCGCCGGTGCCTCCACGCCGATCGATACACCACTCACAAGGGGGTTGCCAGTTGATGTCGGAGTTGAACGAGAAGGACGCCAGCATTCCCGCGGAGTCCACGCCCGAGGAGACCGCGGAGGCGCGGCCCGAAGCGGCTTCGCCGTCCCAGCCGGAGACCGCGGCTGAAGCGCCGGCCGTGCCGGCGCCGGAGGCCATCGAGCTGCCGAAGTTCCGCCCGGGCCAGATCGTGGAGGGAACCATCACGCAGGTCAACGACGACCACGTGATGGTGGACGTCGGGTACAAGTCTGACGGCATCGTCCCGCTGCACGAGCTGAACCTCGCCCAGGGGCAGTCGCCGTCGGACGTGTTCAAGCCCGGGCAGAAGATCCCGGTCATGGTGCGCTCCGTCGAGGGCCAGGAGGGCGGCCTCGAGCTGTCCTACCGCCGGGCTGTGGAGCACGCGGCGTGGGAGCGGCTGCGCCGCGCGTACGAGTCGGGGGAGGTCATCACCGCGCCCGTCGTGGAGGAGGTCAAGGGCGGGCTCGTCGTCGACGTCGGCCTGCGCGGCTTCATGCCCGCGTCCCACGTGGAAATGGGCTACGTCAACGACCTGTCCGTCTACGTCGGCCAGCCGATCCGCGCGCGCGTGATCGAGCTCGACCGCAGCAAGAACCGCGTCATCCTGTCGCAGAAGGTCGTTCTGGAAGAAGAGCGGGAGCGGCTGCGGGAGAAGACGTGGTCCGAGCTTGAGGAGGGCCAGGTGCGCCGCGGCGTCGTGAAGGGCCTGACGGACTTCGGCGCGTTCGTCGACCTCGGGGGCGTCGACGGATTGCTTCACGTGTCCGAGATGGCCTGGGGACGCGTGAACCATCCGTCGGACGTCGTCAACGTCGGCGACGAGATCGACGTGAAGATCCTCCGTCTCGACCGGGAAAAGGGACGCATCTCTCTCGGCCTCAAGCAGGTCCTGCCGGACCCGTGGACCACGGTCGAGCAGAAGTACCCCGCCGGCAGCGTGGTGGAAGGCACCGTCATGCGGCTCGCGCCGTTCGGAGCCTTCGTGCAGCTGGAGCCGGGCGTGGAAGGGCTCGTGCACATCTCCCAGCTGGCGGACTGGCACGTCAACGATCCCGCGGAAGTCGTGCGGGAAGGCCAGAGGGTGAAGGTCAAGGTGCTGCGCGTTCTGCCGGAGGAGCGGCGCATCAGCCTGTCCATCAAGGAGGCGGAGCGGCCGGAATCCTTCCGCCCGCGCGGCTTCGGCGGCGGCCCGCGCCCGCGGCAGGACCGGGACAGTCTCACGCTTGGGGACGTCTTCGGGAGCCTGCTGGAGGAGACGCGTGAGCGCCTGGTGGAGGAAGAGCGCGAAAACCGTTGACCTAAGCCCCGGCTGGAAGCGCTCGTGGCCCGCGGCCTGTCCGTCGAGGACGGGCCGCGGGTTTTGTTCTTCATGGCCGCGGGACGGCCGGGGCAATACATAGTTGGAGGAGGGCGCACTCCTGCCAGGCGGCAACCTGATTCTCGTGGCACTGGCCGTGCTGGTCGTGTTCGGCTGGACGGACCGGGTCCTGGCCCGGCTCCACATGACTCCGGCGCAGGCGCTCGCGTGGTTGGGCGCCTTGCTCGCCGGCAGCTTCGTGAACGTCACGGTCGTCCCGCGTGGCCCTGAGCTCGTCGTCAACGTGGGCGGGGGCCTCGTACCCCTTGCGCTGGGCGTTTGGGTGTACTGGCACGCCGACACGCCCTGGGAGCGCAGCCACGTGTGGCTCGCGGCGCTCGCCTCCGGGGCCGCCGTGTGGGGCGCCGAGCGCATCCTTCTGGTCGGGCCGGCGGCGGGCTCGACGGTCTCGGTCGCAACCGCCGCCGTGCTGGCGGCCATCGTCGGGTACGCCTTCGGAAGGTCGCGGCGGGCGGCGTTTGTCGGCGGGTCGGCCGGGGTCGTCGTGGCCGGTCTCTTGCGTTACGCGGAACTTGTCGCCATGGGCATCCCGGGGCGGACGTGGCTCGGCGGGGGCGGCGCCTTTGACGCGGCCGTGATCGGCGGCGTCCTCGCCATGGCGCTGGCGGACGTCCTCGGCGAGCTGCGCGAGCGCTGGCCGCCGGGCCGGCGGTGACGGCGCCCCGGCGGGGCGTTGCCCTCGGCGGGCAAGGACGGGATAATCCCCGTGGAGGTGCGGCCATGGCTCTGCCGAGCGTCGTCATCGCGGGACGCCCGAACGTCGGCAAGTCGACGCTGTTCAACCGCCTCGCCGGGCGGCGCGCCGCGATCGTGGAGGCGCGGCCCGGCGTCACCCGGGATGCGGTCGAGACGGTCGTCGAGTGGGGCGGGCGGCGCTTCCGGTTGCTCGATACCGGCGGCCTCATGCCACCGGAGGAGGACACCCTGCAACCGCTGGTCCACGCCAAGGCGCTGGAGGCGGTCCGGCAGGCGGCCGTGGTGCTGTTCCTCGTGGACGCGCGTGCCGGCGTGACACCCGTGGACGAGGCCATTGCCGACGAACTCCGCCGGGCGCGGCGACCGGTCCTGCTCGTCGCGAACAAGGCGGAGAGCGAGCGAGCGCGCGCGGCGAGCGCCGAGTTCTACGCCCTCGGCCTCGGTGAGCCGCTCCCGATTTCCGCGGAACACGGCCTCGGCATCGACGACCTGCTGGATGCCGTCGTCGCGCACCTGCCCGCCGGCGCGGCGGCGGGCGAAGGCGGCGAGGACGAGCCGGCTCCGGTGCGCGTGGCCATCGTCGGGCGGCCGAACGTGGGCAAGTCCTCGCTCGTCAACCGGCTGCTGAACGAGGAGCGGCAGATCGTCGCCGACCTGCCGGGGACCACGAGGGACGCCGTCGACGTCGAGTGGCGGGCGTACGGGAAGACGTACGTGCTCATCGACACGGCCGGCATCCGGCGGCGCAGCCGCATCGATTCCTCGGTCGAATTCTACAGTGTCCGGCGCGCCGAGCAGGCGATCGCGCGCTGCGACGTGGCGCTGCTCGTCGTCGACGCCACGGAGGGCGTGACGGAGCAGGACCAGCGCATCGGCGGGCTGATCGCGGAGCGAGGCCGCGCGGCGGCGATTCTTTTGAACAAGTGGGATGCGGTCGACGCGCGCGAGCGGCCCGCGGACGTCGCCGCCGCCGAGGCGCGCGAGGCCCTGCCGGCGCTTCACTACGCTCCGATCGTGACGATCTCCGCGCGGACGGGGCAGCGCGTCGGCCGCCTGGCGGGCATCGTGGACAAGGTGGCCGCCGCCCACGCGTTCCAGCTTTCCACGCCGGACCTGAACCGCTTCTTGCAGGACGCCCAGCTGTACCGGCAGCCTCCGGCCGTCCACGGAAAGCCGTTCCGGATCTACTACGGCACGCAGGTGGACACCCGGCCCCCGCAGTTCCTCCTCTTCGTCAACGACCCGGACCGCGTCCACTTTTCTTACGAGCGGTACCTGGAGAACCGCCTCCGCGAGACGTACGACCTGGAAGGCACGCCCATCGTGTGGAAGTACCGCGCGCGGGAGCGGCGACCCGCCGAGTCGGTCTTCACCCGCCCGCGCTAGCCGGCGCGGGGTCTCCCTCCGCCCGTCATACCCTCCGACCCGTCTCATATACATGTAGCAGCCCCAGCCCTGGACAGGGGCGGTGGCGTCGAGACCGATGGCCGGCGCCGTCGGGCCCCCACGCCGCACGGGCGCGCGGGGTGACCCGATTCAGAGGGAGGGACTTGGGTGGAAGCGTTCGATATCTTTCAGGACATCGCCACACGTACCAACGGAAACGTGTACATCGGCGTCGTCGGGCCCGTCCGCACCGGCAAGAGCACCTTCGTCAAAAAGTTTATGGATCTGTTAGTGCTGCCGAACATCGAAGACGAGGCCGAACGCCAGCGGACGGTCGACGAGCTTCCGCAGAGCGGCGCGGGTCGCACGGTCATGACGACGGAGCCGAAGTTCGTGCCGGACGAGGGCGTGGCCATCACGGTCGGCGACAACCTGACGCTGCGCGTGCGGCTGGTCGACTCGGTCGGCTTTCCCGTGCCCGGCGCCGTCGGGTACACCGAGGACGACGCGCCACGCATGGTGCGGACGCCGTGGTTCGACTACGACATCCCCTTCGACGAGGCGGCCGAGATCGGCACCCGCAAGATCATCACCGACCACTCCACGCTCGGCATCGTCGTCACGACGGACGGCAGCTTCGGCGAGCTCGGCCGCGACGCGTACGTCGAAGCGGAACGCCAGACCGTCGAGGAGATCCAGAACCTCGGCAAGCCGTTCCTGGTGCTGCTCAACAGCGCGCGGCCGGACGCGCCGGAGACGCAGGCCCTCGCGGAACAGCTGTCGGCCGAGTACGGGGCGACCGTGCTTCCCGCCAACATCCAGCACCTCACCCGGGCCGGGCTGCACCGCATCCTGGAACAGGCGCTCTTCGAGTTCCCGGTGAAGGAAGTCGACGTGCACCTCCCGCAGTGGGTGGAGGAACTGCCCTCGGACCACTGGCTGCGGCGGTCGCTGGACCATGCGGTGGCCACGGCCCTGCAGTCGATCCGGCGCGTGCGGGACGTCAAGCCAGCGCTGGAGAGCCTGAAGGCGAGCGAGCACGTCGCCGACGCCGGCGTGGAACGGGCGGATCTGGGCACGGGCGTCGTGGACGCGTTCCTCGACACGCGCGACGAGGTGTACGTGCAGGTGCTGAACGAGATCGCCGGCTTCGACACGACCCGCGCGGACGTCATGATCCGCATGATGCGGCAGATGGCCGAGGCCAAGCAGGAGTACGAACGCCTGCGGGACGCCCTCGCCGACGTCCGCGAGCGGGGGTACGGCGTGGTCGTTCCCTCCCTGCAGGACATGACGTTCGAGGAGCCGGAGATGGTACGCAAGGGCAACCAGTTCGGGGTTCGGCTCAAGGCCAGCGCGCCCTCGCTGCACATCCTGCGCGCCGACGTGTCGGCCGAGTACACGCCCATCCTGGGGACGGAGCGCCAATCCGCCGATCTCGTCCGTTACCTCACTGAAAAGTTTGAAGATGATCCGCGGAAGATTTGGGAATCCGAAATCTTCGGCAAATCGCTGCACGAGCTTCTGCGCGAGACGATCACGGGCAAGCTGGACCGCATGCCTGAGAACACGCAGAAGAAGTTGCAAGAGACGATCGCGCGCATCGTCAATGAAGGAAGCGGCGGCCTGATCTGCATCATCCTATAGCTTCAGGCGTCCGGCCACCGGCCAAGCGCGACGGTTCCGACGACGCGCCGCCCGCCCCCGGGGTGGGCGGCTTCGTCTTGTTTGTTTAGGTTAAGCGCATCGTTGGAAGAAACGGGAAGGACTTCTTATTAGGGCGGAGAAAATAGCGCGCAGTGAAGAAAGGGGGTGCCAACCCGTGAACAAGGCCGAACTCATCCAACGGGTCTCGGAGGCGACCGGCCTGACGAAGAAGGACGCGAGCCGTGCCATTGACGCGGTCCTCGCCTGCATTCGGGAGTCGTTGTCGAAGGGTCAGAAGGTGTCGCTCGTCGGCTTCGGCAGCTTCGAGGTGCGCCAGCGCAGCGCTCGTCAGGGCCGCAATCCGCAGACGGGCAAGGCGTTGCGCATCAGCGCCCGTCGGGTCCCGGTGTTCCGCGCGGGTCGTCCTCTGAAGGAAGCCGTGAACCACTAGACACGCGCCACGCATTGCGCTCCTTTGTTCTCACCACGTGCGCGCTCATTTCGCCGCTCCTCCACGAATTGGAGGAGCGGTTTTTTCTTGCGAGGTCTCGTCGCCGGGCGACGCTCCACGTATGCTTACAGGGGCGGACACGGCACGAGGCCGGACGTCCGGTGGACGGGGGACGCATTCGCATGGCAATCGCCTATGGCATGGTGGCGCTGGCGTGCGCCGGCCTTCTCGGGAGCGTGCCGGTCGGCTGGATCGCGGTGCGCCTGCGCCGCGGCGTCGACGTGCGCACGTGCGGCAGCGGGAACATCGGCACCGCGAACGTGATGCGCGTGGCAGGGCCGCGGCTGGCCGCGGTCGTGCTGGTCGCGGACGTCTGCAAGGGGGCCATCGCGGTCCTCGCCACGCGGGACCTGGGGCTCGGAACGGCATGGCAGGTGGCGGCGGCGATCGCGGCGGTCGCCGGCCACAACTGGTCACCATTCCTGCGTTTCAAAGGCGGAAAGGGGGTCGCCACGTCGTTCGGCGGCCTCCTCGCGTTGCAGCCCTGGGCGGCAGCCGGCGTCGCCGTCGTGTGGATCGCGGCGGTGGCGCTCACGCGGTATTCCAGCGTCGGGTCCATGGCCGGCGGCCTGAGCGCGCCGCTCTTCCTGTGGGCACTGGGGGCAGAACCGGCGGCCGTCGTGTACGGCCTCGCCGGGGCGGCGCTGATCCTGCTGCAGCACCGCACGAACATCCGCAGGCTCTGGCGCGGCGAGGAACTCCGCATCTGGCCTCCGTCGGGAGGGGCCCTGGAACGCGCGCCGGCACGCAAGGGGGCGTAGGCGCGGTGCGGGTTCTCGTCGTCGGGGCCGGCGCCATCGGCGGCCTCTGCGCGTCGACCCTGCGGGCGGCCGGCGCGGATGTGCGGGTGGTGTCGCGCCGTGGCGGCCGGATCCTGGACATGCCGGTCCTGACGTGGGACGACGTCCCGGCCGCGGCCGCACGCGGCGTCGACGCGGCGTTGGTCTGCGTCAAGGCCTACGCCACGGCCGACGTGGCCGAGCGCCTGCAGCGCCTGGACCTGTCGCCCGGCACGTGCGTCGTGTCGTTGCAGAACGGGCTTGGCAACGAGGAGGCGCTCGCGGCTGTGGCCTCGGACTGGGTCGTCGTCGCGGGAGCCGTGACGGCGGCCGTCCACCGGGACCGCGGCGGCGACTCCCGCGCGACGCGGGGCGGGGTCGCCCTGAGCGCTTGGTCCGCCGCCGTGCCGCCGCCCGCCGCGGGCGTGTTGGACGCCCTGGCGGAACGGTTCACCCGTGGCGGCCTGCCGGCTCGCGTGATCCCCGGCTCGCGCGGCCGTGACCTGAAGTGGTCGAAGCTTCTGCTCAACGTCGCCGCGAACGGGACGGCGGCCGCGCTGGGGTGGACGCCGGCGCGCATCGCGCGCGATCCGCTGGCGATGTCGTTCGAGATCGGACTCCTGAGGGAGACGGTCCGCGTCGGCGAAGCGGCGGGGGTGCGGTGGGTCGACGTGCCCGGTTTCCCTGTGCGCTTGTTCCGGCATGTCCTTCGCGGTCCCGCGTTCCTCGTCCGGCGGCTCCTGGCGCGCCCGCTGGCCGGCGCGCGCGGCGACAAGCCCCCGTCCCTCCTGCTCGACCTCGAGGCCGGGCGGCCCCTGGAGGCGCCGTGGCTGTACGGCCGCGTGGCCGAAGCAGCAGAGGAGGCGGGGCTGGGGGCGCCGTTCCACCGAACGGTGCTGCGCGCCCTGGAAGCGCGCCGCAACGGAGCGCCCCCGTGGAGCCCCGACCGGCTGTGGGAGGGGGTTCGGCGGGAGGATGGGCGCTCCCGGTCATGATGGTGTGCGACGGCAGCCTTACAGCCCCAGCATCGCGACGATCGCTTTCTTCATGAGCGGCAAGGAGCCTCCTTCGGATGTCCTGCGCTAAGACCATCCTCAGCTCTTCTGCCGCTCGTTTCCTTTTAACACACTTATCGGTCTAGAGCCGGTCAAGACTTGACGTGAAGGCCAAGTTCAGCTATTTCCGAAGCAACGGACATCATTCTTCCGAACGCATTGATCGCCATTTTCGAAATCCCCGTACCAGGCCTCTTCACGTTATTGCAGCAGCAGCAACGAACCTTGACCGAGGAGGCTAGGCATGCCTTCGGCGGTCCCTAAGGCTTCGACGCATCCATCGGAAAGAGTCGGAACGAGTCTGTGGACGGCCCATCTCCCGCTCCTCATTCCTATCGCAGGGTGGTAGACGGTGACATCCATGCGTTGGAAGTTCTGGTCGGGTAGACGGGATCGGCTTGCGCTGGCGCTGCTTGGAGTGCTCGTTCTGGGGGCAGGTCTCTCGGTTCTCGCGATCCTGGGTGAAGACGTCAACGGCACCGTCATCCGCACGTATGAACAGTCCTGGCGCACGCCGTACGACATCCTGGTCCATGCCCCGCTGCCGGGAGGTCAGCCTTTGCCTGACTTGGTCGAGCCCAACGTGCTCGCCACACTGCCGCCGGGCATTTCCATGAGGGACCTGGATGCCATCCGGGGAATCCAGGGCGTCGACGTGGCCGCCCCCCTGGCCGTGATCGGCGTCGTAAAATTTCCCCTCCCGGAGCTCGGGGCCGGCGATCTCGGCGGCGAGCAAGGGCACGCGCTCGTGAAGACTTGGCCCGTCTTGCCGCCGGGTGTTTATCGTTTCCATTTCGTCACGTCGTATGGTGGAGGCCCCTGGCCGGAACAGATGGAGCAGAGCGACTATTTTGCGGTGCCTGACAACAAGGGCAACGTGCCCTCATGGGCACGCCAGGATCTCTGGAAGGTCGGGCCAAACTATGGCGGCTTGGCGTCCGTAGGGCAATGGTACACGACCCTCGTGGCCGTCGATCCCGCCGCAGAGGCCAAACTCGTTGGGCTGGACCGAGCCGTCGTGGACGGGCGTTACTTCAGCCCGGGAGACCACGACTTCGCACACACGTATTGGCGGAATTCCGACGCGCTCCTGCATGAAATCCCGATCCTTGTGAACAGTACGGTCCTCAATGACCTCAGTTACACCGCCGAGCTCCAGCGGCTCAAGAGCGGCTGGGTTCCAGAAGGAACGGTGTTCCGACAGACGTTCGGCGCTGCCGACTTAATGGAGACGGTTCGCCGGGCCCAGGAGATCGCGACTGTGATCGGGCGGCCGGGACTTCTGACCTACACGCAGACTCGCAGTCCCTTTTCCGGTCGCTGGCCCACGGCTCTACAGCTTCGGAGCCAGCCGGACCGGTTCAAGGAAATGCTGGCCGGTCGTCGCGAGACGCCGACGGGTCCCTACGGTTTCGGCACGTTGGTGAGTGAAACCGAGGTTGGTCTAGGGGGCTCTTATCGCACCTTCACTCCGTTTCCGATGCCGACCGAACCCGGCTGGAAGGACGTGAAGTTCATCTACGTCGGCTCATACGACACCACCCGCCTCCCTGCGCAGCGTGGCGGCCAGCAACTGCCGCTGATGACGTATCGCCCGTTTGAAGCGACCCGGGTCCTCGATCCCCGCGGGGCGGCCGTCAACCCACCCGTGACGTACAGGGGCGACGCCACGCCGGCTGGCTTTCTCACGGCGCCGCCCGGCATGATCACCACCCTCGACGCGGCGGTCAAGATCGACGGTCCCAAGGCGATCAACGCGGTGCGGGTCAAGATCACGGACGACGACCATCTGACGCCCGAGACGATCGGCAGGGCCAAGGCCATCGCTAAAGAGATCGAGGAGAAGACCGGACTCGTGGCCGAGGTGACGATGGGCTCGTCGCCGGCGAACGTGCTGGTGGACGTGCCGGCCTCGAACGGCCACCCGGCGCTTGGCTGGGTTGAGGAGCGATGGGTGCACTTGAACGCGCCGGTCACGGCCGTGGATCAGGCGGAGTTCGGGTATAGCGCGTTCATCGGCCTTGCGCTCTTGGTCACTGTCATTTACACGGTTGCCACCGGTCTGGCCGGCGTGACCGCGCGCCGCCGCGAGTTGGGCGTCGCGGCGGCGGGGGGGGGGGGGGGTTTAAAAAACACCGCGCCCCCCACACA
>JADGHN010000032.1 GCA_019683875.1 Clostridia bacterium | reverse complement strand
ACCTGCGGGCGACGCTGTGGCTCGCGGCGCTCGGCAGCGCCGCGGCCGCGCTCTGGGTGTACGCCTCGCCCGTGCGCGCCCTTCGCGAGCCCCAGGCGCCGGCCGTCTACGCGCCGGTGAGCGCCTCCTCGTAGACTCTTTCGTATTGCGGCAAGACCACATCCGCGCTGAACGACGCCCGCACGCGTTCGCGCGCCGCGTCGCCGAACGTCCGCCGGAGGTCAGGGTCGGCGAGGCGCAGGCACGACTCGACCATGCCCTGAACGTCGCCCACCGCGTGCAGGAAGCCGGTCCTGCCGTGCTCCACGGTTTCCGGGAGTCCTCCGACGTTCGTCGCCACGACCGGGACCTCGCTGGCCATCGCCTCCAGCACGGCCAGGCTGCATCCCTCGCTCTCCGATGTCAGCACGAACACGTCCGCCACCGAGAGATAGGGCGAGACATCCGCCGTCGCGCCGAGGAAGCGCACGTGCTCGCGGACGCCAAGGGCCTCGGCGGCTCGCCGCGCTTCGGCGAGGTCGGGCCCGGCGCCGATCATCAAGAGAACCGCGGGCCGCACGGCGACGACGCCGGCCAGCACGCGGATCACGTCGACAACGCGCTTGACCGGTCGAAAGTTGGACGCGTGCACGAGGACGAGCGCGTCCGGCGGGGCGAGGCGCCGCCGGAGGCCGGGGTCGGGCTGCCGCCTTGTCACGGCGGGGTCGACGAAGTTCGGGACGAGCGCGACATCGCGCAGGAGGAACCTGCGCTCCGCGCGTCGCTTCAGGTCCAGGCTCACGGCGGTGACCCGATCGCTTCGCCGCAGGCTCCAGGCCAGCGCCTCGAACACCGCGGGCTCTTGCCCGAAATGCGTGACGTCCGTTCCCTGCAGCGTGGTCACGACGGGCACGCGCCGCTCCGGAGCCAGGAAGAGCCGTGCGGTCACGGCAGCGAAGGCGTTGGGCACGGCGTAATGCACGTGGACCAGATCGATGGCGTGCTCGCGGACCACGCGGGCGATCGCGGACGCGAGGGCCATGACATACGGAGGGTACGCGAGCGAGGGCAATACCGGCACGTCCACCGGGTGGAACGTGAGGCCCGGGCACGGCTGCGCGGGCCGGATGGGACGACCGTGGGACACGAGGTGCACGACGTATCCCCGGCGGGCGAGGTGATCCGCCATTTGGCCCGCCGCGACGGCGCTTCCCCCGAGCCCGGAAAGGCAGACGACGGCCACGTGCGGCCGCCGAGTCATGCCGCGCGCACCCGGCGGAAGTCAACCCGTATCACGGCCTGTTCACGGCGGCATCCGAGCATGAGCGCGCATCCCCCGCGTGTGGTGTCGTCGGTTCGCCATGCCAGTGTATGAGGATCGTCCGCGGGTCACCACGACCGCCCGCCCCGAATAGCGTGGGGCCGGGGGTGGTTCCATGCACGCTCTGGTCACTGGAGGCGCCGGTTTCATCGGGTCGCACTTGGTTCGTCGACTTGTCGGGGAAGGGCATACGGTCACCGTGTTGGATGACCTGAGCACAGGCCAGCTCCGCCGCCTCTCCTCTCCGGGCGTCCGCGTCGTGCAGGGGGACGTGCGCGACCGCGCCGCGGTCCGCACGGCGCTTCAGGACGCGGATGCGGTGTTCCACCTGGCGGCGGTCGTCGGCGTGCCGCATGCCATGGCGCGCGAGTGGGACAGCTTGACGACCAATCTTCTGGGCACGCTGAATCTTCTGGAGCTCACCCACAAGACCGAGACGCCGATCTTCATCGCGTCGTCGTCGGCCATTTACGGCAAGATCGCGAAAGGCGTCGTCTCCGAGGAGGACGACGTCGTTCTCGGCAACACGCACAACCCCTCGTGGACGTATTCGTACGCGAAGCTGGTCGAGGAACTCCTGGCGCGCGTGGCCGCCACCGATCGACGCGCGAAGGTGAAGATCGGCCGCTTTTTCAACGTGATCGGCCCCGGGCAATCGGACAGCTACGGGATGGTCGTGCCGCGGTTCATCCGGAAGGCGCTCCGGGACGAACCGCTGCCGGTGTATGGCGACGGGCGGCAGACGCGCACGTTCGTGGACGTGGAGGACGCGGTCGACGCCGCGCTGCTCGTCTGGGAGCGCGGCGAGTGGGGCTGCGCGTACAACATCGGCGGCCAGCAGGAGATCACGATCCTGGACCTGGCCCGCAAGATCATCGAGATGACGAACTCGAAGTCGGAAATCCAGTTCATCCCGTACGACGTGGCGTTCGGGCCCCTGTTCGAGGAAACGTCCCGCAGAATGCCCTCCATCGGGCGCATCATGGCGCTGGGCTATCGCCCGAAGCGGTCGCTTGACGAGTCGCTGGCCGCGGTGATCGACGACATCCGGGCGGAGAGCGAGCGTCGAGATCCGTGAAAATCCTGCTCGCGACCTATTGGTACCTGCCCCACGTGGGCGGGGTGAACAATTACGTCGAGGTGCTGAAACAGCAGTTCGAGGCGCAGGGGCATCACGTCGACGTCCTGGCTCACCATCCGGACATGAAGAAGATCTGGATGCCGACCACCGGGCAGTACATCGAAAAGTCAAAAATCAAAGATTTCGTGTATGAACAGGTCCTTGCATTCTTCAACCGTGACTTGCCCCTGGTGGACCCCTGGATTCGCTGGCGTGAGATCGAACGGTACACCTTCGAATTGTGCGCGACATTGTTCGGTCTCCACCATTACGACGTCATTCACACCCAGGACATCATCTCCACGCGCGCGATCGCCCGCGTGCGGCCCGAGCATGTGGCGCATGTCGCCACGATCCACGGCATGCTGGCGACGGAACACCTGTGGTCGGGCGAGATCAAGAGCCGGAAGTCGATGCCCTTCGCCTATGCCGTCGCCGAGGAGTACTTCGGCTTTACGTCGGCCCAGCGTACGGTCGTACCCTGCGCCTGGCTGCGTCATGAAGTCGCGTGGGAATTCGCGGTGCCCACCGACGGGATCCAGGTGGTCCCCTACGGTCTCGACATCGAGCAGTTGGAGCGGCGCGCCAGGGAACGCCCCCGCTCCCTGCCCTCGGCGCGGGGTCGCACGATCATTCTCTGCCCGGCACGGCTTGTTCCCGTGAAGGGACACACGCACCTCATCGACGCCATGGCGCAGATGAAAACGCGAGAGAAGGTCGCCCTGTGGCTGGCGGGGGACGGGAAGCTTGCGGACGATCTGAAACGCCAGGTCGTGCTTGCGGGGCTCGAGGATTCCGTCGTGTTCCTCGGATCCCGCTCCGACATCCCCGCCCTCATGCGGGAAGCCGACATCATCGTCCTTCCTTCGGTGCAAGACACGCTGCCGTTCAGCATCATGGAGGGGCAGATCCTGGGCAAGCCGATCGTGGCGTCCCGCGTGGGCGGAATCCCGGAAATGATCGACTCGGGGAAGACCGGAATTCTCACCCGTCCGGGGGACTCGACCGAGTTGGCGACGGCGCTCGACCGGCTGGTCAGCGACGCGGCGTACCGGAAGAACCTCGGGAACCAGGCGGCGGCTTGGGGCCGGCAGGCGTGGTCAAGCGAGCTCATGGCAGAACGAATGCTTCACGTGTATGAGCGGACGGTCGCGGAAGCCAGGGCGGGGAGGCACGGGCGATGATCCGGTGGCTGGTCGAGTTCCTGTTGCTGGTCTGGCGTTGGGTGCTGCGCTTGTTCACGCGTCCACGGGTCAAGCGGACCGGACCGGAACTGCATCCGGTCGTCGACGAGGAGCGGCTTCCGACGGACGCGGACCGCTTCCGGTCGGCCGCGCAAGACCTGTTCGCGTTTCCGCTCATGGAAACGCAGGTCGACATCGATCCGCGAGTGTGGGAGACCATCCTCGTCGCGCGGCCCAAATCGTACCGCATCCCGGACCCGGATTTCGCCCGCGTGCTCGCCACGCAGACGGCGCTTCGATCCCTGCGTTGGGGCGTGCCCATGCCCGAAGACGGTCCCAGCCGCGTGACGTTGTCGGCCGAATCCTGGAATCCTCCATACAGGGTGCCCGCCGTCGAGATCACCCGACCACGCTCCTCCCATGATGAGCCCAGCCGGTCGTCCCGCCATCGGTCCGTGCGCGATCACGACAGGGGTTGAACCGCTGCCGGGCCGCGTCGTCCCCTCTCAGGCGGGCCGAGCGTCTCGGCTCGCCCGCGGGGAACCCGGCCTCAATCCCACGTGCCGGGGCCGGTTCCGGGTGCGGTCCCCGGCCCCGTGAACGGGCCCGTGCCGGCGCCCGTGTCCTCGTCCGTGCCGGGCATCGTGCACGGTGGCGGCGGGGGGAACGACACGCCGACCCCCGTGCCTGGCCCGCTGCCGGGGGCGGTCCCTGGGCCGGTGCCCGGCGCGGTGCCCGGCCCCGTGTACGGTCCGGTGCCCACAGGGCATGGGGTGATCGCGATCCCGGCGGGTCCGGTCAGCCCCGGGAACGTCACCGTGTCGATGATGGAGTCCGTCTGGGTCGAGATCACCGACATGGTGTCCGAGTCGAGGTTCGTGACGTAAACCCGGGTGCCGTCGCTGGACGCGGCGACGCCGAACGGAAAGTCGCCCGTCGGAATCGTCGATGTCTGCAGTCCGGCCGCCAGATCGACCACCGACACGTCCCCGGAGTCCTCGTTCGTGATGTAGGCGCGGGCTCCGTCGGGGGTCAGCGCAATGAAGGCAGGTTTCACCGCCCCCGGAAGGCTGACGGTATCCACGATGGTGTTCGCCGCGGTGCGGATGACGGCCAGCGTGCCGCCCGAGGAGTTCGGCACGTACACGCGGCTGCCGTCGGGCGACACCGCGACGCCCGCGGGCCCCTGCAGGCCTGCGATGGTGTCGACGACCTGCAGCGTCGCCGCATCGATGACCGACACGCTGTTCGAGGAGAAGTTGGCCACGTAGACACGAGATCCGTCCGGCGTCACGGCGAGACCCACCGGGAAGCTGCCGACCGGAATCGGCGAGCCGACAAGGGTGCGCGTCGCAGTGTCGATCACGGACACGCTGCCGACCGCCGTGTTGTTCGCGACGAACGCGCGGCTTCCGTCCGGGGAGAATGCGACGCCAGCCGGATCGCTTCCGCTTGGCAATTGGATCGTTGCGACCACCGCGTTTTGGGCGGTGTCGATCACCGCCACCGTGTCCAGGTTGTCCACCGTCACGTAGACCTCGCGCCCTCCGGGCCGAACCGCCGCGAAGAGCGGGAAGCCGCCAGCGGGTAGCGCGATGGACGACTCGATCGCGTCGTTGGTCACGTTGACCGCCGTCAGGTTGTCCGCGTCAAAGCCAGCCACATATGCGAACGAGGGATCCCCGCCCGGGAGCTCGAGGAGGCTGGGCAAGCCTCGCGCCTGGGGCACGCTTTCCCTTCTGGGGCGGATCCGATATGAGGACGGCAGCACCGTCGCCCCGGTCCGACGACCCGTCGTTCGATTCCGTGGTTGTCTTCGCCAGAATGGCGACAACCACTTGCTGAGCCATCCGGACATGCCGGTTCCTCCTTCCGTCGCCAGAGGCGACATGTCCACAGGCTATGTCGCACCCGGGCGGGGTGTTCGTCCACGTCAGGGCGGCGTGCGCAGTGGAACCAACGCGGGCGGACGAGCATATGCCGGTTTCGAGATGCGAAAAGGGGGTTCACGCATGGAATCGAACATCACCTCACTCTTGGACAAAGCAGACGAGCCCACTGTCAGCGTGGTCGGTCTCGGCTACGTCGGGCTTCCCGTCGCGCTCGCGCTGGTTCACGCGGGATTCCAGGTGGTCGGCTACGACATCAACCAGGCCCACGTGGACGCCATTCTGGGCGGCGATCCGCAGGTGGCCACGGTCACGGACGAGGAACTCCGTGACGGGCTCGACACCGGGCGTTTCCTGCCCACCACGGACCCCGATCCGCTGGAGCGGTGTTCGGCGGTGATCATCTGCGTGCCCTCGCCGCTCGGCCGGGGCGGCGTCCCCGATCCTTCGGCGATCCGCGCGGCCAGCGAACTGGTGGCGAGAAAGGCGCGCCCGGGCGTCCTGGTGGTGCTGGAGAGCACCAGCTATCCCGGGACGACGCGCGAACTCGTGCTGCCGCCGTTGCAGGCGCGGCTCGGCGAGGTCGGGCGGGACTTCTTCCTTGCGTTCGTGCCGGAGAGGATCGACCCGGGGAACGCTCAGTACAATCTGCGGAACACGCCGCGCATCGTCGGAGGCATCACGCCGGCGTGTGCCCGCCGCGCTGCGGCGCTGTACGAGCGCTTCGTGCCCCAGTGCCACCTCGTCTCCAGTCCTGAAGTCGCCGAGACGGCGAAGCTGCTGGAAAACGCGTTCCGCAACATCAACATCGCGTGGGTCAACGAGCTGATGGCGTTCTGCCAGGAGGCCGGCATCGACGTGGACGAAGTGATCCAGGCCGCGTCCACGAAGCCGTTCGGCTACATGCCGTTCTGGCCCGGTCCCGGCGTGGGCGGCGAGTGCATTCCCGTGGACCCGCGGTACCTGGCCTGGCGCGCGCGCATGCTGCGGTCGCCGCTCCGGCTCCTGGAGACGGCGATGGACATCAACGACCAGCAACCGGACGTCGCCGTCGAACAGATCGTCGAGGCGTTGAACCAGAGAGGCCATGCCGTCAACGAGGCTCTGGTCCTCCTGCTCGGCGTGGCGTACAAGCCGGACACCAACGACGTGCGCAACGCGCCGGCGCTGGTCATCATCGACCGGTTGCTGAATCGCGGCGCGCGTGTTCTGTATCACGACCCGCACGTTCCCCGCCTGGAAATCCCGGGCCACGGCGCCAAGAACTCCGTCCAGCTCCACGACGAGTTGCTTGAAGCCGCGGACATCACGGTGCTGCTGACGCGCCACCCAGGCCTGGACTACGAGCGTGTGCAGCGCGTGTCGAGGCGCTTCCTCGACCTGACGCATGGCACCCCGGCCGTCATGGCGAGCGACGACGACGCCGCCGCGGCGGACGACCAGGCCGGCAGCGCGGGATGACGCACGTGAGCCGGACCCGCTGCGGAACGCATGGCGGACTCCTCTGCTAGAATGACTGTGTTCCGCAGTGGGGAGGACAGCGTCGTGCTCGACTTGGCGATTGTCGGCGCCGGACCCTGCGGGTTGGCCGTGGGCGTCGCGGCGCGGGCAGCCGGCCTCGACTACGTCGTCTTCGACAAGGGCGGAGTGGTCGACGCCCTGACCCGCATGCCGCTGAACGTCGTCTTCAGCAGCACGCCGGACCGGCTGGAGATCGGCGGCGTGCCGTTCATCACGCAGGGCGTCCGGCCGACTCGATCCGAGCTGCTGGCGTATTATCGCTCGGTCGCCCTGCGGCTGGAGTTGCGCCTTGCGCTCTACACCGAGGTGCGCGGCATCCGCCGGGAGGACGGCCGTTTCCGCCTCTTCACGCGGCGCACGCTGACCGGCCGTGAGGACGTGGTCGAAGCCCGCGGGGTGGTCGTCGCCACGGGGTACTTCGACACGCCGAACCGGCTCGGCGTCCCGGGAGAGGACCTGCCGAAGGTGTCCCACTACTTCACGCACGGCCACCCGTACTTCGGGCTGGACGTGGCCGTGATCGGGGGGCAGAACTCGGCGGTGGAAGCCGCGCTGGAGCTGTGGCGCGCGGGCGCGCGGGTCACGCTCATTCACCGCGGTCCGGATCTCTCGCCGAAAGTGAAGCCGTGGGTGTTGCCGGACATCCGCGGGCGTCTTGAGAAGGGCGAGATCGCCGCGCTGTTCAACGCGCGGGTGGTCAGGATCGAGCCCGAGGCCGTCGTCGTCGATGTCGCCGGTGAGGAGCGGCGCCTTCCGAACGACTTCGTCTTTGCGCTGATCGGCTATCACGCCGCCTCCCCGCTCCTGGAGGCGCTCGGAGTCGAACGGGACCCGGAGACGGGCGTGCCTCTTCACAACCCGGACACCATGGAGACGAACGTGCCCGGCGTGTACCTTGCCGGCGTCACGGCGGCGGGGTGGGACGCGAACAAGATCTTCATCGAGAACGGCCGCGAGCACGGGGAGAGGATCGTGGCCCACCTGACCGGGCGCCGCGCGGCGGCGCCTGCGGGCATGGGGGCGGGTGACCCGTCGTAAGGCGGGTGACGCCCCCGCACCCGGCGTGGTATAATCCGGCACCAAGAAGCCGCGGCGAGGCCGCGGCCGGAGAACGGCGATGCGCGAGGAAAGTACCTCGGGGCCCGCGCCCGCAGAGAGGGCGGCGCGGCTGGAACCGCCTGGCGGGGCGCCGGGGGAAGTTCCCTCGCAAGCCGGCCGCTGAACGGAGCAGCAGCGCCGCTCCCAGTAGGCGG
Source organism: Clostridia bacterium (assembly GCA_019683875.1). Taxonomy (NCBI): domain Bacteria; kingdom Bacillati; phylum Bacillota; class Clostridia; species Clostridia bacterium. Next base: position 8,749 of record JADGHN010000032.1, on the reverse strand, counting down.
ACCCGCGTGCCCCGCGTTAAGGGGCGGGCCTGCGAAGATGCGTGCGCAGGCCGTGGAGGCGCCGTCCGCGAGGCCGGCGCGAATCTGGGTGGTACCGCGGAAGCCACCGCCCCAGGGGCGGCGGCTTTTTCGTTTGCTTGAATCCGCACAGCGAAACGGGAGTGACGCGGGGTGGAGAACACGGTTGACGTCCGCTGGCAGGAGCGGCTGGAGGAGATCCGCCGGAGCGCCCTGGAGGCGATCGCGAGGGCCAGGTCCATGGCGGAACTCGACGAGGTGCGGGTCGCGACGCTCGGGCGGAAGGGGGAGATCACCGCGTTCCTGCGCGGCCTTTCGCAGTACCCTCCCGAAGAGCGTCCCCGCATCGGCCGCGTCGCCAACGAGGCGCGCGAGGACGTGGAGCGGGCGCTGGCCGAAGCCGCGGCGCGCATCGGCCGCGAGGAGGAGGCGCGCCGGCTGGTCGCGGAGACGATCGACATCACCCTGCCGGGCACGCCCGTCGCCACCGGCCACGCGCACCCGTTGAACCTCGTGATCCGCGAGATCGAGGACATCTTCCTCTCCATGGGGTTCGAGCTGGCGGAGGGGCCGGAGATCGAGACGGACTGGTACAATTTCGAGGCGCTCAACGTGCCCAAGGGTCACCCCGCGCGCGACATGCAGGACTCCTTCTACATGAGCGCCGGCATTCTCTTGCGCACGCACACCTCGCCCATGCAGATCCGCTTCATGCAGAGCCGGGCCCCGTCCCTGCCCGTGCGCATGATCACCGTCGGGCGCGTCTACCGCCGCGACGACGACGCCACCCACTCGCCGATGTTCACGCAGGTCGAGGGGCTGCTCGTCGACCGCGGCGTCCACCTCGGCCACCTCAAGTGGACGCTGGAGGAGTTCGCGCGCCGCGTCTACGGCGAGTCCGCGCGCATCCGCCTGCGGCCGTCCTACTTCCCGTTCACGGAGCCAAGCGTCGAGGCGGACGTGTCCTGCACCATCTGCGGGGGAGGCGGCTGCCGCACCTGCAAGGGGACGGGCTGGCTGGAGATCCTGGGGGCCGGCATGGTGCACCCGCGGGTGATCGCCAACGGTGGCTACGACCCGGACGAGGTGAGCGGCTTCGCCTTCGGCATGGGGCCGGAACGGATCGCCATGCTGAAGTACGGCATCGACGACCTGCGCCTGTTTTTCCAGAACGACCTCCGATTCCTTGAGCAGTTCTAGCGAGGGGTGGCCCGATGCGCGTTTCCTACCGATGGTTGCAGGAGTTCGTGCCGGTGGAGCTTCCGCCGGAGGAGCTGGCGGACCGGCTCACGCTCGTGGGCGTGGCCGTCGAAGGCCTGGAGCGGCCGTGGCGGCACGTCGAGGGGGTCGTCGCGGGGCGGATCGAGCAGGTCGAGCCGCACCCGGAGAGCGACCACCTGAAGGTGATGCGTGTCGACGCCGGCGGGCGGCGCCTCACGATCGTGACGGGCGCGCCGAACGCCCGCGCCGGCATGCTCGTGCCGGTCGCCCTGCCGGGGGCACGGCTGGCGGACGGGCGGCGGATCGAGGCGGCTGACTTCCGCGGCGTCCGCTCGGAGGGCATGTGCTGCAGCGCGGACGAGTTGGCCCTGCCGGAGCCGCCCGGGCCTCGCGGGCTATTGGAGCTGGACCCGGCGGAGGGGTGGGTGCCCGGGGCCGACCTGGCGCGCGCGCTGGAGCTGGACGACGCGATCCTGGAACTGGAATTGACGCCGAACTACGCGGCCCACTGCCAGAGCGTGCTGGGCGTCGCCCGGGAGGTGGCGGCGCTGCTGGAGCTTCCCCTGCTGCCCGACGACCGCCGCCGCGGTCCGGCGCGCCCGGAAGAGGCGCCGTGGCCGGCCGGGGCGCCCCAGCCGCTGCGGGTCTTCATCGACGATGCGGGCTGCGCCCGTTACGTCGCGCGGTTCGTGCTCGGCGTGCGCGTCGCGCCCTCGCCGCTCTGGCTGCAGCGCCGGTTGCAGGCCGCCGGCATGCGGCCGATCTCCAACGTCGTCGACGTCACGAACTACGTGATGGTGGAGACGGGGCAGCCGCTGCACGCGTTCGACCTGGACACGCTGCGGGGCGGGCGGATCGGCGCTCGGGGGGCGCGTGCCGGGGAGACGCTGCGCACGCTGGACGGCGAGGAGCGCCGCCTCGTCGAAGGCGACCTCGTCATCGCGGACGATGAAGGTCCCGTGGCGCTTGCGGGCGTCATGGGCGGCGCGGCGACCGAGGTGACGGAGCGCACGCGCAACATCCTCCTTGAGTCGGCCTGGTTCGACCCGTCCCGCGTGGGGCGGACAGCTCGGCGCCTCGGGCTCCTCAGCGAGGCGTCCGGGCGCTTCGAAAAGGGCGTCGACCCAAACGGGTGCCGCCGCGTGGCGGACCGCGCCGCCGCGTTGATCCAGCGCCTGGCGGGCGGCGACGTGCCGGAGGCGGTCGAGGACGCGTATCCCCAGCCGGCCGCGCCGCGCCGCATCGAGGCGGACCCGGCGCGCATCCGCGCGCTCCTCGGCGTGGACCTGCCGGACGCGGAGATCGCGTCGTACCTGCGGCGACTGCAAATGGACGTGCGGCAGGAGGGCGGGCGCCTCGTCGTGCACGTGCCCACGTTCCGTCAGGACGTGACGGAGCCGGTCGACCTGGTCGAGGAGGTCGGACGGCTGCACGGGCTGAACCGCGTGCCGTCGGCGCCGCTCTCGGGCGCGCCCGGCCGCTCGGGCCGCACTGGACGCGATCGCGCGCTCGACTCCCTGTCGCAGCTCCTGCGCGCTGCCGGCTTCTCGGAGGTCGTCACGTTCACCTTCCACCCGCGGGAGCGGTTAGCCCGCCTCGGCTTGCCGGAGGATGACGAGCGGGCGCGGCCGATCGCCGTCGCGAACCCGCTGACGGACGCGCAGGAAGTCATGCGGACGACGATGCTGCCGAGCCTCCTCGACGTGCTGGCCCACAACCACCGGGTGCGTCGCACCGATGCCGCGCTGTTCGAGGTCGCCCGCGTCTACCTGGGCGCCGAAGAGGTGGCGGCTGGGCGCCTGCCTCGGGAACCGCTGCGACTGGGGCTCGTCGCCTCGGGCCGCCTGGCGCCTCGACACTGGCAGGAGGGGGAAGGGCGGCGCGCCGACTTCTTCGCCGTCAAGGGCGTCTTCGAGTCCGCGCTGCGCCTTTTCCGCATCGAGGGCGTCGTCTGGGAGCGTGCGCAGGAGCCGTTCCTGCACCCGGGGCGCGCGGCGGCCGTGTCCCTCGACGGGCGGCTGCTCGGATGGCTGGGCGAGCTTCACCCACGGGTGGCGGAGGCGTGGGACCTTCAGGGCCGGGCGGTGGCGGCCGAACTCGACGTGGAAGCGCTCCTGGCCGCCGCGCGGCCCCTTCCCGAGCTGCGCCCCATCCCGCGGTACCCCGCCGTCACCCGCGACCTGGCCGTCGTCGTGCCGCAGTCGACGCCAGCGGCCGAGGTGGAGCGCGTCATGCGGAAGGTGGGCGGCGGCCTCCTGAAACGCGTCGAGCTCTTCGACGTCTACGCGGGCGACCAGGTCGGCGAGGGCCAGCGCAGCCTCGCCTACCGGCTCGTGTACCAGGCGGACGACCGCACCCTCACGGAAGACGAGGTCGAGGCGGTGCACGGGCGCGTCCGCGAGGCTCTGGCGGAAGAGCTCGGCGGCGTGCTACGTTCGTGAAATGAGCCTCCTTCGCATCGAGCGGTGTTCGAAGTCGTATCGCGGCGAGGACGTCCTGCGAGACGTCTCGCTGCGCCTGGAAGAACACGAGCGCGCCGGCCTCGTGGGGCCGAACGGCGCGGGGAAGACGACGCTTCTCCGCCTCATCGTCGGGGAGGAGGAGCCGGACGCTGGCGCCATCCACCTCAAGCGGGGCGCGACGATCGGCTATCTCCGCCAGGATCCGGTCTTCACCTCCGGCCGCTCGCTGCGCGAGGAGGCGCGCGCGGCGTTCGCCGACCTCGACCGCCTGGAGGCGCGGCTGCGCGAGCTGGAGGCGGCGATGCGCGCGCGCCCCGAGGACGAGGCGCTCCTCGCGGAGTACGGCGAGGCGCTGCACCGATTCGAGGAGCGCGGCGGCTACGAGCGCGACGCCCGCACCGACCGGGTGCTGGCCGGCCTCGGCTTCCCGCCGGAGACATGGAACGTGCGCGTCGAGCACCTTTCGGGCGGCCAGCGCATCCGCCTGGGTTTGGCGCGGCTGCTCCTGGAGCAGCCGGACCTGCTGCTCCTGGACGAGCCGACCAACCACCTCGACCTTGACGCCATCGAATGGCTGGAGGGGTACCTGGCGGAGGCGTACCGGGGCGCGGTGCTGATGGTCTCGCACGACCGGGTCTTCCTGGACCGGACGGTGACGAAGATCTTCGCCGTGCACGACGGCACGGTGGAGACGTATCCGGGCAACTACACGTTCTATGTGCAGGAACGGCGCCGGCGCCTCGAGGCGGCGGAGGAGGAGTGGCGGCGCGTCCAGGAGGAGCGCGCCCGCCTGGAGGCGTACGTCCGCCGGTACAAGGCGGGCAACCGGGCCACTCAGGCGAAGAGCCGGGAAAAGATGATTGCGCGGCTGCCGTCCGTCGAACGGCCCAGGACCGACGAGCGGCGCATGCGGCTCACGTTCGAGCCGGCGACCCGCGCCGGCCGCGAGGTGCTGGAAGTCGAGGGGCTGGGGCACCGGTTCGACGGTCGCCCGCTGTTCCGGGGCTTCAGCGCGAAGGTCGAGCGCGGCGAGCGCGTCGGCCTGATCGGGCCGAACGGCGCCGGGAAGACGACGATGCTGAAGGTGCTCGTCGGCGAGCTCGCGCCGGCGGAGGGCGAGGCGCTCTGGGGCGCCGGCGTCGAGATCGGGTACTTCTCCCAGGATCTTCGCGGTCTCGACGACGACCGCACCGTCCTCGACGAGATCATGAGCGCCGGGGACTTCACGTTGGAAGAGGCGCGGTCGCTCCTCGCGCGGTTCCTCTTCCGGGGCGACGACGTGTTCCGCAAAGTGGCGCACCTCTCCGGCGGCGAGCGGAACCGGCTGCTGCTGGCGAAGCTCGTCATCTCCCGGGCGAACGTGCTCGTCCTCGACGAGCCGACGAACCACCTCGACATTCCGGCCCGGGAAGCGCTGGAGGAGGCGCTCGCGGCGTTTCCCGGCACGATGTTCTTCGTCACCCACGACCGCTATTTCTTGCGGCTGGCGACGCGCCTCTGGATCTTCGAGGGCGGGCGCGTGCGGGACTTCCGCGGCGGTTACGCCGAATGGGAGGCCGTGCGGCAGGCGGAACGGGAGGGGCCGCCCGCGGAGCCCGTGGCGCCGGAGCGCGAACGTGCCACCGGGGCGGTCCGCGACCCCGGCGCGTTCAATGCGCCCGTGGGCGCCGCGGCGGCGCCGGCGCCGGCCCGCGCGGGGCTCAGCAAGAACGAGCGGCGCCGGCTGGAGGAGGCCCTGCGGGAAACCGAGGCGCGCATCGAAGAGCTTGAAGCGGAACGGGTGGCTCTGGAACGCGAGCTGGCCGATCCGGACCTCTACCGCGACGAAGCGAGGGCGCAGGAAGCCGTGCACCGGTTTCGCGCCATCGAGGACGAGCTGTCGGAACTGTACGAACGATGGGAGCGCCACGCATCCGTCCTGCAATCGCAGGACTCCGCGGCGCCGTGGCAAAGTTAGGCACAACCGGCTCAGGGGGGCAGGTCCTTGGACGAGCTGCGCAATCGCGTGACCGTCACGATCTTCAACGAGGAGTACGTCATCCGCGGAGACGCCCGCGAGGAGCACATCCGCGCCGTGGCGCGGCGCGTCGACCAGCGGATGAGGGAGATCGCGGCCCAGCGCCCGAATCTCAGCGTCAGCCGCATCGCCGTGCTCGCGGCGCTGAACCTGGCCGACGAGCTCGTCCGGCTCTCGGAGCAACACGAGAGGGTCGTCGGCCTGCTGGAACGGGAGTGGGAGCGGCGCGGCGCCGCGGCCGGGCAGGGCGGGCGGCCGGAGGCGAGACCCGAGACGCGCGGCCCGGGCGAGGCGGCCGGGACGAACGCGTGAGCTACGACGCCAAGTGGGTGGCGCGGTGCCTGCGGGAGATCGCCGACCTGTCCGAGCTTTTGGATGACGACGCGCAAAAGGCGCCCGCCTATCGGCGCGCGGCGCGGGCCGTGGAGGAGACCGGCCCGGAACTGGCCCGGCTGGCCGCGGCCGGCCGGCTCACGGAGATCCCGCACGTGGGCCCCGCCATCGCGGCGAAGGTCGAGGCGATCCTGGCGACGGGAACCTGCCCGCTGCTCGAACGCCTTCGGGCGCGCGTGCCCGAAGGCGTTCGGGCCTTGCTGGGGTTGCCCGGTGTCGGGCCGAAGACGGTCGGCACGATCTGGCGCGAGCTCGGCGTGACGAGCCCGGCTGAACTGGCCGCGGCGGCGCGCGCAGGGCGCTTGCAGGCGCTCCCGGGATTCGGGCCGAAGAAGGAGCGGGCGCTCCTGGAGGCGGCGGAGGCGTTCGGCGCCAGGTCTGGGCGGATGCTTCTGGGCGAGGCCTTTCCCGTGGCGCGCGTGCTTGTCGAGGCCGCCCTGCAGGCCGGGGCGACGGCTGCGCTCGAGGTCGGCGAGGTCCGCCGCCGGGAGCCCGTCGTGGGCGCGATCGACCTCGCCGTCGCCTGCGACGGCGAGGCGTGGGCCGCGTGGGTGGAGGCCCTGCGCGGGCGCCTGCCGGGCGAACTCGGCCCCCTGCAGTCGATCGCGCCTGCGGACGATCCGTCCGGCGGCCTTTGGCCCGCCGTCCTTCACGCGCTGGGCGCGGGGGTGCCCCGAGGGCTGCGGGCGTCGTTCGGCGATGTGGCCGTTCGATGGTGGTGGTCCCCTCCGGACGCGTGGGGCTGGGCCCTCCTCGTCCTGACGGGGCCCGCGGCCGTGGTGTCGCGCCTCTTCGGGGGCGAACCGCGCGAGGCCCTCATGGCGTCGGGCGGAGCGTTCGCAGGCGCACCCGAAGGCACGCCCGCGGACGCGCCGGCCGAGGGACCCGCCGGGACCGAGGCGCGGCCGGACCCTTACGGCTTCCGCGCTCCCGCGGCCGAAGCCGCCGTCTTCAGCGCCCTCGGCCGGGAGTGGGTGCCGCCCGAGCTTCGCGCCTTTCCCGAACGCGTCGCCCGGCTCGGGGCGCTGTCGGAACTCGTCAGCCTCGACGGTTGGGCGGCGGAGTTGCACGCCCACACTGCCGCCAGCGACGGTCGGGCGACGCTCGCCGAGATGGCGCGCGCTGCCCGCGACCGGGGCTACCGCGCCCTGGCCGTCACCGACCACTCCTTCGCCTTGAGGATCGCGCGCGGCCTGGACGCGGAACGCCTTCGCCGGCAGGCGGCGGAGGTCGAAGAGGTGCAGCGCGAGGTGGACGGCGTGCGCCTGCTTCGCGGGACGGAGGCGGACATCCGGCAGGACGGCTCGCTGGACGTCCCGGAGGGCGTCGAGCTGGAGTGGATCGTCGCCTCGATTCACTCCGCCTTCTCCATGAGCTGCGAGGCCATGACGGCGCGGGTGGTCCGGGCCTTGGAATCGGGGCGCGTCGACGTGCTCGGCCACCCGACGGGACGGCTGCTCCTGCGGCGGGAAGGGTACGACCTCGACCTGGACGCCGTATTCGATGCTGCGCGACGCCGCGGGACCGCGATGGAGATCAACGCCAACCCGGCGCGCCTCGACCTGGACGACGGTCACGCGTTCGAGGCGTTGCGCCAGGGTCTCGCGCTCGCGGTGAACACGGACGCGCACAGCGTGGCGGAGCTCGACCACGTCGTCTACGGCGTGTGGATGGCGCGGCGCGCCGGCGCGCGCCGGGCCGAGGTGCTCAACCTGCTGCCGCCGGAACAGCTGTTGGAGCGTGTGCGTCGGCGGCACGGTCCTTCGGCGGGGTGAGTCAGGGACGGCCAGCGGAACCGTCGCTGGCGGTGAATCGTCCCTTGGATGGGAGATTGTTCAGGCGGCCAAGCCGCTGCGGGGACGGTGGACCGTCGTGAACGTGTGGATCGCGCTGGCCCTGCTGTTCGTGAGCGTCGTCGCCGTGCTTGCCACGCCCTTCTTCGTCCCCGCCACGATCACCGACGCCTCGCAGTTGGGCCACCTGCGCTTTGGCGCGCCGTGGCCGTTCGTGGAACAGGCAAGCTCACTTACGCCGCCCGACTCGGCCTACCCCATGAAGACGACGCTTCTCTCGCCTTTGGAGAATCCGACCCGCTTTCTTCTCTTCCCGTTCGCCCTGGACGTGTCCGGGGTATGGGTAGGGCTGCTGGCGCTGGTGTGGGCTTGGCGACGGCGGACCCGTTGAAGGATGGCGGCGTGACCGTAGTGCCCGGTGGGGAACGCCATCGAGCGACCGTACACGACCGTTGAATGGGTCGAAGGGTGGGGGGCACCGTCATGAAGGCCGAGCACCGGGGCTGGCTGGCGTTGAACATGCTTCTCACGGCGTACCTGGCGTACCTCGCCGCGCTGGCGCCGTTCGCCGCCGAGGACCATGTCGTTTTCGTGCTCCCGATGTTTCCGATCCTTACCTCACAATCATTTCTCGCTCTGGTCCAGGTCATCGCCGGATTCACGCTCCTGTCGTGGGCCGCTTGGGGGGCGGCATACGCCGGACTGTTCAGGTCGGAATCGGACCGGTCTGTCGGGGACGAGCCACCGCGGCCGGCGGTGGCCGCGCCACCGGACCTGCGCGTCTGTCCTTCTTGCGGGGCGAGAAACTTCCGGCGCGAGGCGTGCCGCGTGTGTGGTGCGCCGCT